>CANGSN010000431.1 GCA_947455805.1 Planctomycetota bacterium | reverse complement strand
CGTTGCGCGCGAACAGCAGTTCGAGGTCGTTGCCGACGGCGCGCGCGACCAGCGCCTTGTGGTCGCCGAACGCGCAAAGGCCGTGCTCGTGCGGCGGCACGACGACGAAGCCGTTCGCGGCAGCGCGCAGCACGAGGCCGGTGCCGCCGTCGTGGCGGCCGGTCTCCGGTTCCGGCGCGAACGAGTTCTGCGCGCAGACCAGCAGGTCGCCGATCGCGACCATGCCGAAGATCGGCGCGATCTGGGCTCGGTGCGGCAGTTCCTCGACCGCGAAGCGGCCCAAGCCATCGTTGCGCAGCAGCACGCTCGCCAGCGTCGTCGCCGCCAGCTGCCCCGACTGCTGCAGCTTCGGCGCCGTGTAGATGTCGCTCAGCAAGGCGCTGGCGAACTGGTCGTAGGTCTTGAACTTCTCGGCCAGGAACGGCATCGCCTGGCTGCTGCAGCTGCGGCCGCGCACCGGCAGCAGGTTGTCGCCTTCGTACTTGGCCTCGATCAGGTCGCGCTGGCCGTTGTCGTCGAAGTCGCCGAAGTAGAGGCGTGCTGGATGCTGCGCGTCGGCCTTGTACTTCGAGTTGCGGCCCTGGTTGCCGGCCACGTAGTCGAGGTCGCCGTCGCCGTCGGCGTCGATCGCGCACAGGCTGTTCCACCAGCCGGTGTGCGCGGCGAGGCCGGCGTCGGCGGTGGCGTCGACGAAGCGTCGGCCGCCGTCGTTGCGCAGCAGCCGGATCGGCTGCCAGTGTGCTCCGAGCAGCAGGTCGACGTAGCCGTCGGCGTCGACGTCGGTCCACAACGCACTCGTCACCATGCCGGCCTGCGCCAGCATCGGCGCCAGTTCGGCCGTGGCGTCGACGAAGCGCCCGCCGTCGTTGCGGTAGAGCCGGCTCGGCGGCGCGTCCGGATACCGACCCGGCACGAGGCGCCCGGCGACGAACAGGTCGACGTCGCCATCGCCGTCGAAGTCGGCGGCGGCGGCGTGGCCCGACGACTCGCGCACGTCCGGCAGCGCCGCTTCGTCGCGCACGAACTGCAGCTTGCCGTCGTTGCGGTAGAGCCGGTCGCGCAGCGTCGCATCGCCGGCGGCGACTTCGCTGCCGCCGCTGGCGACGAACAGGTCGAGGTCCAGGTCGCCGTCGTGGTCGAGCCACACGCAGCCGAGGTCCTCGCACGCGGCGTCGTTGGTCCACGGGCCGGGGACCTGCTGCCAGCCGTCCGGCCCGGCGAGGAACAAGGCGCCGGCCTGGCCGCGGGCCCCGCCGACGAACAGGTCGAGGTCGCCATCGCCGTCGGCGTCGCCGAGCGCCAGGCCTGGGCCCAGGCGCGACACGCCGGCGGGCAGCAGCGGCTCGCGGACGTACTCGTCGAAGTCGTTCTCGCGGTGCGTGAACGGCGGCGCTGGGACCTCGGCGAACGTCGTCGCCGGCAGCGGCTGGGCCTGGCGCGGCAACGCCGGTGGCGTCTCCGGCGGTTCGGTGATCGTGTAGCGATGGCCGGCGCCCAGCTCGACGAAGCGCTGGCTGTGGCCCGACGGCCAATCGACGCGCAGTTCGCGCACGAGCTGGTGCTGGCCGAGGCCGAAGTGCAGTTCGGGCGCCTGCCCCGACAGGTAGCCGCGCGCCAGCACGAGGTCGCGGCGCAGCACGGCGCCGTCGGGCAGGGTCGCGGTGACGCGCGCGCCGTCGCCGAACGACGCGCTGTGCTGGCCGCGCAGCTGCACGACGAACGCGCGTTCGCCGTGGGTGCGGTTCTCGTACAACGCCGCCGGTTCGTTCCAGTGGTTGACCAGCACGTCGAGGTCGCCGTCGCCGTCGAAGTCACAGAGTGCCGCCCCGTGCGACACCGCCTCCTGATCGAGGCCCCAGTCAGCACCGGTCTTCTGGAAGCGCAGGTCGCCGACCTGCCGCAGCGCCAGGTTCTTCTCCGGCACCTTGCGCACGTTCTGGATCAGCTCGGTGGCGGCGGCGAGGCGGCCTTCCTTGACCAGCGCGTCGACGCGCAGCTGGAAGTCCGGGTCCATCTCGAAGCGGGCGATGCCGTTGGTCGCGAACAGGTCGAGCCGCGCGTCGTTGTCGAGGTCGCCGAACAGCACGCTCCAGGTCCAGTCGGTGCTGGCCACGCCGGCGAGGAACGCGGCCTCCTGGAAGCGGCCGCGGCCGGTGTTCAGCAGCAGCGCGTTGCGCATGCACTGCGGCGGCGCGGCGTGGATCAGCACGTCCCGCTGGTTGTTCATGTCGCCCATGAGCACCTTCGCCTTCTTGTGCGTGGTCATGCTCATGTCGGCGACGATCAGGTCGAGGCGGCCGTCGCCGTCGACGTCGCCGGCGTCGCTGCCCATGCCGTAGTAGGCGGTGTGCGGCAGCACGTCCTTGGTGACGTCGCGGAACGTGCCGTCGCGCTCGTTGTGGTAGAGCGTGTCCGGCGACTCGAGGTCGTTGGCGACGTAGAGGTCGGGCCAGCCGTCGTCGTCGTAGTCGCACCAGGTCGCCGACAGGCCCATGCCGTGGCCGGTGATGCCGGCGGTCTCGGTGACGTCGACGAAGCGGCCGCGTTCGCGCCGCAGCAGCCGATCGCGCTGGCCGGCCATGTAGACGCGGCCGCGGAACACCAGGAAGTGCTCGCGCAGTTCCGGCGGCAGGTCGTCGCTGCTGCGCAGTTCGCCCTTCGCCTGTTGCCGCAGCACGGCGTCGAGCTGGGCCGCGGTCGGCACCATCTGCGCTGGCGTCCGGCGGGTGTCGGCCGGAGCCTGGAAGCCGCGCAGCACCGCCGGCGTGTTGGCCCAGCCGGCGTGCAGCGCGCGGTTGGTCAGCAGGTAGAGGTCGAGCTTGCCGTCGCGGTCGAAGTCGGCGAACGCCGCCATCATCGACGCCGCCACGAGGTCGAGCCCGTGCGCCGCGGCGTTCTCGCGGAAGGTGCCGTCGCCTTGGTTCTCGTAGAGCAGGTTCTCTGCCTCGAGGTTGCAGACGTAGAGGTCGAGGTCGCCGTCGCCGTCGACGTCGGCGAAGGTGGCGCCGGTGCCCCAGCAAGCCCCGCCGTCGACGTTGCCGACGCGGGCGGTGACGTCCTCGAAGCGCAGCGGCGCCACCTGCCGGAACAGCTTGTTGGGCCCGTCCTGCGACACCAGGTAGGCGTCGGTGAGGCCGTCCCCGTCGTAGTCGCCGACCGCGAGGCCAGCACCGTTGGTCAGGTAGGTGTAGGTGTTCGCCTTCTTCAGCTCGTTGGTGAAGGCGAGGCCGCTGTCGCCCGGCGGCACCAGGCGGAAGCGCGGGCCGTCGGTCGATGCCTGCGTCGGCCGCAGCG
>CANGSN010000430.1 GCA_947455805.1 Planctomycetota bacterium | reverse complement strand
GGCTGCTGCGCATCTCGCCGCAGGTCTACCAGAGCCGCGAACAGCACGAGTACCTGGCCGCAGCCCTCGCCGCCGAGCTCGCCGGCGCTGCCGGCACCGCGACGCGGCGCTGATCGGGCACTTCGCCCGCTGCCGCGAGCCGTCGACGTCATCGTCCGTTCGCGCCCCTTCGCGCACGTCGCTCGAACGACCGTTTGAATCGTACGTTCGTCTAGCTAGTCTCCGCGCCCTGCGATGAGCCAGCCCGACACGAAGGACGTGATCCTCGACGCCGCCGAGGTGCTGTTCGCCGAGTACGGCTACGACGCGACGTCGCTGCGCGACCTGACGCAGGAGGCCGGCGTCAACCTCGCCGCGGTCAACTACCACTTCGGCGGCAAGGAACAGCTGGCCACGGCGGTGCTCGCGCGGCGCATCGGTCCGATCAACCAGGAACGCCACCGCCGCCTCGACGCGCTGCCCCCGCGGCCCGCCGTCGCCGACGTCGTGCGCGCGTTCGTCGAACCGGCGTTCCCGACCGCCACCGGCTGCCCGACCGGCCACGTGGCTCCAGGCCGCGACTTCTGCCGGCTGATGGGCCGCATGATGATCGACCAGCCGGCGTTCCTCCGCACCTTCCTCGCCGGGCAATTCCACGAGCTGGGGAGCCGTTTCGCGGCGACCCTGCGGCGAGCGCTGCCGCGCTGCGATCGAGCCACGACCTGGTGGCGCCTGCACTTCATGGCCGGAGCGATGGCACACACCCTGCACAGCGCCGACGCGCTCGCCCACCTCACCGGCGGACTCTGCGACGCCACCGACGTCGACGCCGTCGTCGAACACCTGGTCGCGTTCACCGCCGCGGGCCTCACCGCGCCGGCGCCGCGCGTGCGGTCGAACCCGCGTCGGTGCGCTGCCAGCAGTGCCGCAGCCAGTCCGGCGATCCGGCCCGCACCAGCTGCCGCCGCGGGACCGGCGAGACCTCCCCGCCGGTCCCGCAACACCACGAACACCCGTCGCCGGAGTCGCCCATGACCCCCTGCCGCGACCTGCATCCTGCACACGGTCGTCCCGCGGACCGCGCCACGCTGCTGCTGGCCATGCTCACGACGGTTGTCGCCTGCGCCAGCGAGCCACCGACGACGTCGCCGCAGGAACTCGAGCTCGCCGTGCCCGAGCGCTTCGCGTCGACGCCTGCCGACGCCTCGGCGTCGCCGGCCGGCGCCCTGACCGGCCCCTGGTGGCGAACGTTCGGCGATGCCCGCCTCGAGCGCCTGGTCGAACGGGCGCTGGTCGACAACCGCGACCTGCGCGGGGCGTTCGCGCGCCTCGAGGCGATGGCCGCCGCCCGCACCATCGCCGGCGCGCCGTTCTGGCCCGAACTCGACGCCGGCCTCGCGGCAGAGCGCCAACGCCGCGTGTTCATCGGCTTCCCCTTCGGCGGCGGCGGCGTGCCGTCGACGACGTTCACCCAATACGGACTGACGCTCAGCGCGCAGTGGGAACTCGACGTCTGGGGCCGCATCCGCGCCGGCGAGAGTGCGGCGATCGCCGACCAGCAGGTGGCGCTCGCCGACTTCCAGGGCGCCCGAGCGAGCCTCGTCGCCCAGGTGTGCAAGGCGTGGTTCGCCACGATCGAAGCGCAGCAGCAGGTGCAGCTGGCGAACGCCACCGTCGCCGCGTTCCGCGCCACCGCCGACGACGTGCGCGCGCGCTTCCGTCGCGGGGTGCGACCTGCACTCGACGTGCACCTCGCATCGACCAACCTCGCCAACGCCGAAGCGTCGCTGGCGCAGCGGCACGACCAGTTGGCGCGTGCACGGCGCCAGCTCGACGTGCTGGTCGGTCGTTATCCGACCGGCGACCAGGACGCCGGCGACACGCTGCCGCAGCAACTGCCGAACGTTCCCGTCGGCCTGCCGAGCGAACTGCTGCAGCGCCGCCCCGACCTGATCGCCGCCGAACGCCAGGTCGCCGCCGCCGGCTGCCGCGTCGACGAAGCGCGCGCCTCGCTGTATCCACGGCTGTCGCTGACCGCGAGTGCCGGCACCAGCAGCCTCGAGCTCGAGGACCTCGTCGACGACGACTTCCGCGTCTGGAGCCTCGGCGCCAACCTGCTCGAGCCGATCTTCCGCGGCGGTGCGCTGGAGGCCGCGGTCGATCGCCAGCAGGCGCTGCGCGACGCGGCCCTCGCCGACTACGGCGGCAAGGTGCTGCGGGCGTTCGCCGAGGTCGAGGACGTGCTGACGACGGGCTCGCGCATCGACGAACGGCTGACGCAGCTCGCCGCCGCCGCGCGCCACGCCGCCAGAGCGCGCGACCTGGCGCGCACGCGCTACGAGGGCGGCCTCACCGACTTCCTGGCCGTCGCCGACACGCAACGCCAGGCCTTCACCGCCGAGTCGGCGCGCCTCGCCGTGGCGCGCGCCCGCCTCGAGAACCGCATCGACCTCCACCTGGCCCTCGGCGGCGGCTTCGGCCCGACCGCGACCGGAGAGACCCCGTGAGCACGTCGCGAACGATCCTGCAGATCCTGGTGCCGCTCGCCATCCTCGGCGGCGGCGCCGCCTTGTCCGTCTACATCGCCGACAAGGCACCGAAGCCGGCGACCGCGGCGGCGCTCGACACGCGCCCGCGCGTGCGCCTGGCACCGGTCACCCGGACCGACGTCGACCTCGTGGTCCGGAGCCAGGGCAACGTCGAAGCCCTGCGCACCGCCGAGCTGTCGGCCGAGGTGGCGGGACGCATCGTGTCGACGAGCCCGCAGCTGCGCGCCGGCGGCGCGTTCGCCGCGGGCGACGAACTGCTGCAGCTCGACCGCAGCGACTTCGAGCTGGCGATCGTGCAGCAGGAGGCCGCGGTCGCGCGCGCCGAGCTGCGCCTCCTGCAGGAGCAGGCCGAGGCCGAGGCCGCGGAACGCGCGTGGCGCGAACTCGAGGGCGAACGGCCGGCCGATCCGTTGGTGCGACGCGCGCCGCAGATCCGCGACGCCGAGGCCGAACTGGCGGCGGCGCGGGCGCTGCTGCAGAAGCGCAAGCTCGACCTGCAGCGCACGCGCATCGTGGCGCCGTTCGCCGGCCGCGTGCAGAGCGTCGCCGCCGACCTCGGCCAGACCGTGCAGCCGGGCCAGCGCCTGGCGACGCTGTTCGACACCAGCGCGATCGAGGTGCGGCTGCCGCTGCCGCTCGAGGACGCCGCGTTCGTCGACCTGCCGCTGGCCGGCGACGCCCCCGCGAACGGCGGCCCCGAGGTGGTGCTGACCGCCGAGTACGGGGATCGCACGCACACCTGGCGCGGCCGCATCGTGCGCGTCGGCGG
>CANGSN010000429.1 GCA_947455805.1 Planctomycetota bacterium | reverse complement strand
CCGGCGTGCGCCGCGCCCGCGACGCCGGCGCCAAGGCGATCCTGTTGCTGCTGCAGCAGGCACCGCCGACGCCAACCTACGCGCACGCGCCGCAAGTTGCCGCCCTCGGCGCCGTCGGCGGCTTGTGGGAACCGCTGGAAGCGCGCGAAGCGCTCGGTGAGAACGCCGTCGAGCCGGTGCAGAAGCTCGGTGTCGCCGTGCTCGGCGGCCACTTCACCAACGCCGACGCGGCCTGGGTCGAAGCCGCCGACGCCGGCCTGCGCTTGGCACGCGACCTCGCCGGCACCGAGCCCGAGCGCATGGCGCCGCCGCGCTTCGCCGAGTTCGTGCAGCAGGCGTTCCGCGGCAGCAAGGTGAAGGTCAGCGTGCAGAAGGACAGAAAGAAGCTGGCGAACGACTACCCGCTGCTGATGGCGGTCGCGCGCGCCTCGCTGTCGGTGCCGCGGCACCGGCCGTGCGTCGTGCGGCTCGAGTACACGCCGAAGGGCAAGGTCGAACGCACGCTGCTGTTCGCCGGCAAGGGCCTGACCTACGACACCGGCGGCGCCGACCTGAAGACCGACGGCCACATGGCCGGCATGAGCCGCGACAAGGGTGGCGCAGCGGCGGTCGCGGGCCTGTTCCTGGCGGCGGCGAAGCTGGCGCTGCCCGGCGTGCGCCTCGTCGCCGAACTCGGCGTCGTGCGCAACAGCATCGGCAGCGACGCCTTCGTCAGCGACGAGATCATCACGAGCCACGCCGGCTGCCGCGTGCGCATCGGCAACACCGACGCCGAAGGCCGCCTCGTGCTCGCCGACCTGCTGAGCCACCTGCGCCTCGACGCCGCCGGCGCCGAAGCCCCGCACCTGTTCACCGTGGCGACGCTGACCGGCCACGCCGGCCGCGCCATGGGCCCCTACAACATCGCGCTCGACAACGGCCCGGCGCGCGCAACGAAGACCGCCGAAGCGCTGATGGCGGCCGGCGACGCGTGGGGCGATCCGTTCGAGGTGTCGCGCCTGCGCCGCGAGGACTTCGACTTCGTGCAGCCGCGCAGCAAGGCCGACGACACGCTGTCGTGCAACAACCTGCCGAGCTCGGGCACGCCGCGCGGCCACCAGTTCCCGATGGCGTTCCTGTGCCTCGCCAGCGGTCTGGTGAAGCACGGCGGCGACAGCGCGGTGCCGCTGCCGTTCACGCACGTCGACATCGGCGGCAGCGGCGCCGAAGGCGGTGACTGGCAGCACGGGCGGCCGACCGGGCGGCCGCTGGTGGCGATGCTGGCGGCGCTGTGCGGGCTCGTGCCGACGGTGGCGTGAACGGATTCCTGCGTGAATCGCGGTGAGCCGATCGGCGGCAATCGCCGTTCAGGCTCGTCATGGCTCCGCGCCCTCCCGTCGAGCTCGATCCCCCACGCCTCGACATGACGCCGATGATCGACGTCGTGTTCTTGATGATCGTGTTCTTCGTCTGCATCGACTTCCGGGTGCTGGAAGCGAAGCTCGCGGCCTGGCTGCCGCGCGACGTTGCTTCCCACGGATCGGTGCCGCCGCAAGAACAGCTTCTCGTGCGCGTCTACGTCGTAGCGCGAGGCACGCCGACGTGGGGCGAACGCCAAGGCGCGGCCGCTCGCTACGAGCTCACGGGCCACCGGATCGCGTGGCAGATCGGCGGCCGATCGGGCCTCGACCAACAGCAGGCCGTGGCCGAACTCACCCGCATCGCCAGCGACCCGCAGCTGCGCGTGCCCGACGTGCGCCAGCCGGGGCGGTGGCGGCAACTGCCGGTGATCGTCGAAGGGTGGCCCGACAGCCGCTACGACGACATGGCGCGCACCGGCGACATGTGCCGCGCGGCCGGCTTCACCGACGTGCAGTTCGGCGGCGGCTTGGGCCCGCGGGGCGGCTGAACGGGCGAGCCGCCGCTACGTCACTTCGCCGCTTCGGCGCGCTGCAGCCACGCCATGTAGGTCGGGTCGTTGCCGGCGGCGGCGACGATCTCGGCGCGGCGCGAGTTCCACAGCGTCTCCAAACCGACCGCACGCAGCGGGCGCACGGCGAGGCGCGCGAACGCACTGTTCGCCGGCGACTGGCGGAAGATCTCGGCGATCATGCGCGCGTGCTCCTTCGGCACCGGCGAACCGAGCTGGTGCAGCACGCACAGCGACGACGCCAGCAGCCAGAAGCCCGGCTGCCAACGCGTCTCCGCCAGTGCCGTGGCCTGCAGCCAACCGGTGATGTAGCGCTCGCCGTAGAGGCGGTCCTTCGGCATGCCGCCCGCCTGCGTGACCACCAGCGCACTCTGCTGCGCCAGGCCCTCGGCGTAGCGCGCCCAGAAGTCCTCGTTGCCGACCGGCGGCTTGTGGTCCTTCGGCCCACCCAGCACCGGCCACAGCTCGGCCATCAGCTGCAGCAGCATGTTGCCGAGTTCGGCCAACGTGCCCTCGGCGGCGGCGTGGCCGATGCGCTGCTTCTGCGCGCAATCGTAGGCCCACAGGTCGATGCGGCGCTTGTCGCCTTCGACACGAACGACGCCGGTGACGAGGATGGTCTTGGCGCGTTCGGCCTCGGGCACCTGCGTCAGCAGCTGCTCCTCCGGCCACGGCCGGCCCATCAGCGCCCAGCCGCCGTGTTCGGCCAGCGACAACACCGCCGAGCCGCGATGCGGCGTCGACAGCCAGGCGTGCTCGGCGAGGAACAGCGGCACGCTGCGCAGCAGGCGCGCGAACTCGTCCTCGCGGCCCGCTTCGATCTTCGGCTGGCCATCGGCCGCCAGCGCGAAGAACACCACGTTCTTGCTGTCCGCGGCCTTCGCCGGCAGCAGCCACGACGGATCCTCGAAGCCGCCGTACCACAGCGGGCGGTCGAGGCGGTAGAGGCCGATGCGCGGCGGGTTCGACGGTGCCGGCAGCGGCGGCATCTTCGTGAGCCGCATGCGATCGAACTGCGACGTGAACGGCTGCAGCTCGTTGGCGAGCATGTGGCCGTAGTGCACGTGCATCTGGTGCAGCAGGCCAGCACCGGCGACATGGTCCTGCTGGGCCAGGAAGTGGTGCAACAGCGCCAAGCCGACGTGCGGGTGGTGACGGCCGGGCTGGAAGCGCGGCACGATCAGTTCGGCGACCAGCGTCGCCTGCTGCGCCTGCACGAGGTCGGCGCTGGCCATGACCAGCGCGTCGCTCTCGCCGCCGGCGCGGGCGATGACCTCGCGATAGATCGGCGCCGCATCGTCGGCCTTGCCCTGCTGCAGCAGCAGTCGCGCGCGCCACAGCGGCGCCCGCCAGGCGCCCGGCAGCGCGGCGGCCTTCTCGAGTTCGGCCGGAT
>CANGSN010000428.1 GCA_947455805.1 Planctomycetota bacterium | reverse complement strand
GCGGTGCACCAGGCCGCGGCGGTGCAGCGCCCACAGGCCCTTCGCCGCGTCGGCGCCGAGGCGCCGCGTCAGGTCCTCGACCGGCGCGCCGGAGCGGGCCAGGAAGTGGCGCAGCGTGGTGCCGGCGATGTACTCCATCACCAGGTAGCTGGTGGTGACGCCGAGCAGTTCGGCGGTCTCGACGCCGTGGATGGCGGCGACGTTCGGGTGGCGCAGCGCCTGGCCGATCTCGCCCTCGGCGAACAGTCGGGCTTGCGCCTTCTCGTCGGCCAGCAGTTCCTGCCGCAGGAACTTCACCGCCACCTCGTGGCCGGCCGGCAGGCCGCCGTACGGCACCAGCAGCTGGGCGCGGTAGACCTGGCCCGACGAACCGGCGCCGATCTCCTGCAGCAGGTCGAAGCGCCCGGCGAGCGCACTGGCGGCCGCGGCGGGCGGCGTCGGTGGCTCGGCTTCGGTCGGCATGGGCGAACCCTTGTAGCGATCGTCGCCGCCGCTTCCATCGTCGCGCGCGGCCGGGTTCGTGGGGCACTGCGCAACCGCCGTCGCGCCTGCGCCGACGGCATCGCGCGGTGCGCGCCGGCAAGACCGCCGCCGATCGGCGTGTTGCGCGCGCTGCAGGGGTCTGCGACTCTTGCCGCCCGAAGGTCCGCCCCGCATGCCGATCCGCCTCTACAACTCGCTGACCCGTTCGCTCCAGGACCTCGAGCCGCGCACGCCCGGCGTGGTGACGATGTACCACTGCGGACCGACGGTCTACAGCTCGCCGCACATCGGCAACTTCCGCAGCTTCCTGTTCGCCGACGTGCTGCGGCGCTTCGTCGAGGACCAGGGCTACCGCGTGCAGCAGGTGATGAACGTCACCGACGTCGGCCACCTGACCAACGACGACATCGAGAGCGGCGAGGACAAGATGGAGGCCGCGTCGCGCAAGACCGGCCTGACCGCGTGGGACATCGCCAGGAAGTACGAGGCCGAGTTCCACGACTGCCAGCACAAGCTGTTCGTGCGGCTGCCGCACCACATGCCGCGCGCCACCGAGTACATCGCGCAGATGGGGGCGATCATCGACGACCTGCTGCAGAAGGGCGTCGCCTACCAGACGAACGGCAACGTCTACTTCGAGGTCGCCAGGTTCCCGGGCTACGGCAAGCTGTCCGGCAAGGTGCTCGAGGAGCTCGAGGCCGGCGCGCGCGTCGCCGTCAACGAGGAGAAGAAGGACCCGCGCGACTTCGCGCTGTGGAAGGTCGATCCCAAGCACCAGATGCAGTGGGACGCGCCGTTCCGCTCTGGCGTGCGCGGCTTCCCCGGCTGGCACATCGAGTGCTCGGCGATGTCGATGCAGCTGCTCGGCCCGCAGATCGACGTGCACACCGGCGGCGAGGACAACATGTTCCCGCACCACGAGTGCGAGATCGCGCAGACCGAGGCGCACACGGGGAAGCCGTTCGTCACCATCTGGATGCACGCGCGGCACCTGCTCGTCGACGGCACCAAGATGAGCAAGAGCCTCGGCAACTTCTTCACCGTCGCCGACATCCTGGGCAAGGGCTACAGCGGGCTCGAACTGCGCTACGCGCTGGTCCGCGTGCAGTACCGGCAGGCGCTGAACTTCACGCTGAAGGGCCTCGACGAAGCGCGAGCGGCGATCGGGCGCGTGCAGCAGTGCCGGCAGCGCCTCGTGCGCGTGCGCGACGGCTTGGAGCGCGCTGGCGCCGACGACCTGGCGGCGGCGTGCACGGCGGCGAACGACGCGTTCACCGCGGCGATGCAGGACGACCTGAACGTCAGCGGCGCGCTGGCGGCGGTGTTCGACTTCGTCGCGCTGGCCAACAAGGCGCCGGTGTCGGTGACCGGGGCGAAGGCGGCGCTGGCCGTGTTCGCGCGCGCCGAGGACGTGCTGGCGTGCTTTGGGCCGGAGCCGAAGGCCGATGCGACGAGCGATGCGCCGGCGGAGTTGCTGGCGCTGCTCGAGCAGCGCAAGGCGGCGAAGAAGAACAAGGACTTCGCGGCGGCGGATCGTCTGCGCGACCAGATCGCCGCTGCTGGGTGGAGGATCGTCGACGCGCCGACCGGCGCGCGGTTGGAGCGCACCTAGCGGTGGCCGCCGAAGAGTTGCTGCCTTCAGGTCCGTACAGGCTGGTGCGAGGTCACGCACTCGGCCGCTTGTGTGGTGCCATCGTGGCGTGGGGTGTCTTTGGCGCCATCGCGTGGGTGATGGGGCAGCAGGCGACGGACCGCGTTGCAGCTCTGCTGCAAGACGGCCGGATTGCCGGCGCTTCGGTGCGCCGGGAGATCTTCGCGACCTGGCAAGCGCGATCGGGCGTGCCGACGCGGTCATGGAAGGAGCAGGTCTTCGATTGGTTCTTGCCGACCGTGCAGGGGACCGCCAGTGCGGACCTCGGCGGCGAATCGAGATCGCTCGACGTTGCGCTGCCGCTGCTCTGGTCCCGCCTGGAGACCCTGCCGCCATTGGCGCTCGTCGAGGCTTCGGAGGTGGACCGTGGCCAGGTCTTCGTGACCACGACCTGGCACCTCGCAACTCGGGTTGAGCGTGGCGTGCGACTCGGTGTCGACCTCGCGTTGGTTGCTGGCATCGCGTGGCCAGTGGTGTGGTTCGCGCGAGGTGCGTGGCGGCGGGCCCGGACGGCGGCGCATGTCGCTGCGGTCGGGAGCCCATGTGTCGCGGATGCGCGGTTCGAAGCCGCGGGGCGGCGTTGGCGCTTGATGGTGCGTTGGAACGGGCGCAACGGTCCACAGAGCCTGCAGGTGGAGCAAGACCCGCGGCACGGCGCGCCGTTCTTGGTCGGCCCCGGGAAGGTGTTGCTGCTGGTCGATCCGCAACGGCCCCATCTTGCGTTGGTGCTCCGCCAACGTCTCTGGCCGTTGCGCCTGCATCCCGAACTGGTCCAGTCGGTGGTGACCCGGGTTGCGGCACTGCACCCCGAGCCGTTGTCGATTCCGCGGGCCTGACGCGGGCGCCGCTTGTCGTCGCGCGCTGCGATCGCTCAGTTCGCCGGCTTGTTGGCGCGCTCGAGGCGCGCGCGCTTGCTCTCGTTCCACGCCGCGAGTCCGCCTTCGTAGAGCACGACGTTGGTGAAGCCGTCGGCGACCAGCTGCTTCGCGGCCTTCGCCGGCGCCTCGCACTGGGTGCTCGCCCCGTACAGCACGACGCGGCGCGTCTTGCTGCCGGCGTTCTTGTCGGCGACGACCTGCGGGAAGCCGACGGTGTCGAGCGGCACGTTGCGCGCACCGGGGATGTGGTCCTGCTCGAACGCGGCCTTGTCGAGCACGTCGACCAGGAGG
>CANGSN010000427.1 GCA_947455805.1 Planctomycetota bacterium | reverse complement strand
GCCGCGAAGCCCGGCGTCGCCAGGTCGCGCACACCGAGCGCCGAGGCGATGCCGACCAGCACCGCCGGGGCGATGCGCCACGCGGCCGGCCACCACGGGCGCAGCAAGCCGAACACCGCGAGGCCGCAGCCGAACACCGAAGCAGCGGCGAACGGGCCGCCGAGCAACGCCGGGCGCGCGAACCACCATGACGCCTGCAACCACGCGGGCCAACCTGCATCGACCAGCGCCTGGTTGCCGTGCCACAACCACGCCATCGGCCCGGCCGAGTCCGGCAGCGCGCCGCCGCCGAGCATCAGGTTGGCGGCCACGAGCAGCACTGCCGCCGTCGCCGGCGCCATCAACGCACGGGCCCGCAGGCCATCGCGCCACAACGACAGCGCAGAGAGCAACGCGAGCAGGTCGGCGCGGGCCAGCACCGCGGCGACGCCGAGCAGCGTCCACGGCCACGGCCGCGACTGGCGAGCCCACCACAACGCACTGGCGAGCAGGCATGCGAGCGCCGTCTCCTGCCCGTTCTGGCTTTCACGCAGCAGCAGCGGATGGCCGAGCCAGCACAACGCCAACACGGCGGCAGTGGCGCGATCGCGCACCGTGCGCCACCAGCCGAACGCCGTCGCCACGTGCAGGCCGACGCCGAGCCAGGGCGCGACGAGTGGCAGGCACGCGGCTCCGCCGAGCCACGCGATCGGCACCAGCAGCAGACTCCACAGCAGCTGCACCCCGCTGGTCGTGACGCTGTCACTGACGCATGGCCCGCGCCCGGCGGCGACGTTCGCCGCCCACGCGAATTCGTAGAACGCATCGTCGCGCAGCCGGTCGGTGGCATCGGGCAGCAGCACCAGCCACTGCGCGAGGCCGAGCAGCGCCACGATTGCCGATGCCCCGACGGCGCACCCCGCGAGAACACGGGCGCGCTGCCAACGCGACGAGACGACCTGTGCAGTTGGGGCGGGCGACACGCAGCTCCACGCCCGATCGGGCGGCTGCGCACAGTAGCAAGCCAGCAGGCGGCGCGCGCGACTCCGTTCGCGGCGATCGGCCTGAGCCAGGTCGCCCGTCAGGACGACGCATCTGCCAAGGAGACGACGCAGCGGGGCTGACGGCGTCGATCTCGCGGTCGAGGGGCCCCGCGTTGCGGCGTCCTGGAGAGGCCTGAATCAGGTCGCCCCTCGGGCGGCCTGATTCAGTACTGCGGGCGATACAGATCCCACATGCGGCCGACCCACGCCGACCACGAACGGGTCCAGCCCACCGGCTCGATCAGCGCGAAGCGATCGGTGTAGTCGAACAGCGCCTGGTGGTTCCACTCGTCGCGCAGGCCCATCATGCGCGCGCACAGCACGCCGCCGATCCAGGCGTTCGCCGTGCAGCACAGGCGGTACGAGTTGGTCGCCCAGGCGATGCTGTCGTAGTTCGGCTGGTGCACGTGCGAGAAGCCGAACTCCGGCATGCCGATCTCGGAGGGCGTGTAGTTGCCGTGGCCCCAGTTGATCTGCGTGGGCGACGTCTGCTCGACGTAGAACGTCTGGCAGTCCTCGCCGAAGTGCATCGAGAAGGTGCCGGCGAGCGTGCGGAACGACTGGTAGTTCTGGCCGACCGCGAGCATGTTCGCGTCGCGCAGCAGCGCACCGGCGAACAGGATCGGCAGCTTGCGGCCCGAGCCGTGGCCGCCGACGCCTTGCCACCAGCAACCGTTGAACTTGTTGCCCCAGAAGTCGATGCCGATCTGCACCAGCCGGATCGCCAGCGCGCGGCGGTCGGCGAGCGGCGCGTTGGTGTGGCACATCAGCGCCGCCTCGTTGTAGGCCGACGTGAAGTCGCGGCCATAGGTCGGCATGTTGCTGCGCGGGTGGAAGTAGCGGCTCTCCCAACCCGGCGAGTGGTCGAGCCACGGGCGCTCGAACGTCGGGCCGACCGCCGCGAACGACGGCATGCCGGTCGCCGGCACCAGCGACAGCAGCTGGTTCAGGTCGAGCATGCCGACGTCGTAGCGCGGGATGTGGTCGTTGCCGGCGTAGGGCGGACGGAACGAACCTTCCGGCGGCACCTCGGCGACGGCCGTCAGCACCGAGCAGGTGTCGAGCGCCAGCACCGACGCCGCGGCGGTGTAGCTGACGCCCTTGATCAGCGCCTGGTTCGGCTGCAGCACCAGCGGGTTGCTCGGCGACAGGTTGGCGGCGACGTCCAGCGCCGGGATGTACAGCTGCGGCGAGCCGCCGTCGTACATGTGCGTGTCGTAGCCGTGCTGGCGCGTCGACGGATCGGGGTTGACCATCGCGCCGTGGATGACGCGGCCGTTGAGCACGGTGCGCTGCGGCGTCATGTCGACGATCGTCGCGGGCCCGACGACGAACCAGTCGCCGTTGACGAACTGGCCCGCCTGCACCGGCTGCGCGAAGTAGTAGGTGACGCCGAACTGCGCGATCTGGGTGACGAACTGCGTCGGCGTCGGCAGCGGCGCCACGCGCGTCGTCAGGCCGCGGCTCATCTGCAGCGCCGCCGGGTTCGCGGTCGGCTGCTCGGCCATGACTTGCATGTGCAGCTCGCGACCCGCCAGCGTCGGCACCAGCGGCATCGTGAACGTCGCGCTGTAGAAGCCGTTGCCCGTGCCGAACGGCAGCAGGATGTCGGCGGCGACGAGTAGTTCGCAGCCGGGCATGTTCCACGGCGTGAGGTCGATCGGCAGGCTCATGCCGTTCCACGACATCTTCGACGTGCCGACCATCAGCAGCGCGTTCCGTCCAGGCGGAAGATCGTCGATCGACATCGTCGACGGGTAGCCGGGGCGAACGATCGAGTTCAGGCTGATCGTCGACTGGTGGGCGGTCGGCGAACCGCAACCAGCGCCGAACCATTGGCCGTACGGAGCCTGCGCGAACAGCGAAGAAGCGACGCTGCCGGCGAGCAAGATCGAGAGGGATCTCATGGCGCGGCCTCTACGCGTCGCCTCCGCACGACGGCCACCATTTCTCCGTGCCATCGCAAGAAAGGCCTGAGTGTGGAGAACGATCCTGAGATAGGCGTCGGCGTTCGTGCCAATGCGCACGAATGCGTGTGCACGAACGAACACTGCGAGGCCGCGCGCAATGGCGACGCGGAGGATGCGGTGGCTTTGTGCGTCTGGCTACAGTGCGCCGCTCGCGTGCGCGACTGCGATGCCTTGCACCGTACGAAAGGTGCCGAACCTCGCATCGCCGCGTTCTTCCTTCGCGGCTCCACTCTCCGCCTCATGCGCAAACTCGGCATCGCGCTGCTGATCGTCCTCGGCCTCGTCACCACGGCGCTGCTGTGGTGGCCCGACGCGAG
>CANGSN010000426.1 GCA_947455805.1 Planctomycetota bacterium | reverse complement strand
CGAGGCGCTGTGTGCCGCCGCCGCGTGGGCGGCGGAGAAGGGGCTCGGCGCCGAGAGCAAGCGCATCTACGAGGCGGTGCTGAAGATCAAGCCCGACCACCCGAAGGCGCACGAGGCGCTCGGCAACGTGCTGCACGAGGGCAAGTGGGTGGCCAAGACGGAACTCGAGGAGCGCAGGAAGCAGGCGCTGCTCGCCGAGATGGCGGCCAAGGGCCTGGTCGACGTCGACGGCATCTGGGTCGACAAGGCCGACGTCGACGACGCCAAGCGCGGCGTCTACCGCCACGATGGCGAGTTCGTCACCAAGGCCGAGAAGCTGGCGCTGACCACCGGCAAGGTGCGGCACCCGGTCACCGGCGAGCTGATCGACCAGCAACGGCTCGAGGATGCCAAGGCCGGCAACTTCCCGCTCGGCGGCGACGCATGGGGCGACGAAGCGAAGGCTGACGAGCACCACGCCAACCCGGCCAAGGAACCCTGGGTGTTCCGCAGTTCGTTCGTCACCATCGTCAGCCGCATGCCGCTGGCGAAGGTGCGCGAGATGGCGACGCAGGTCGATTCGGCTTGGGTGCGCGTCGCCGAGGTGTTCGGCACCACGCAGCCGCGGCCGCGCCATCGGCCCGTGGTGATGATCGCCGCGACGCAGGGTGAGTACGCCGACCTCGGGGCGCGCCTGGGGGACGAGTCGAGTTCGACCAGCGCCTTCCTGGCGATGTCGGAAGGCCGCTTGAGGTTGCCCGGCATCACCGAGGCCCGACCCGCGGTGTGCGACGGCACCGGTGCCCTCGGCGTCTACAGCGCACGTCATGCCGCCGGGCTCGCGTTCGCCGTCAGCACTGCGCGCGACCTCGGCACCGAGTTCCCGGCCTGGTTCCTGCACGGCGTCGGCAGCCTCACGAGCCGACTCCACCTTCCGTCCGATGCGGCGCACTACGCGCGCCAGGACATCCAGAACGGTGGTGTCAGCGACTGCAAGGCGCTGTGCAAGAACTTCCACTTCCGCGGCGACGACGGCAGCAAGCGTCACATCCTGTTCCAGTCGGGCTTGATGCTCGACTTCGCGCTGAAGGGGCGCGACGAAGCGGCGAAGGCGGCGCTGGCCGAGTTCGCCGCCGCCTGCAAGGCGCGCAACGGCAGCGCCGCGAGGCAGGCGATCGGCAAGCTCGAAGAGGCGTTGGCAGCGGCGCTGCAGAAGCTGGTCGCGTACGAGCAGGAACTGGCGCGCTGAACCTCGCTGGGCTGCTCGCCGTCGACCAGCGGCCGGAGCCTTCGTGCGCCCTGGCGGAAGTGCGTCCGGTTGCGTTCTTGGAGCGTTCAGCCCACTTGCCGACCATTGCGCCGGAGATAGCTTTATCCTTTCTCTGCCCGGGCGCTCTCGTTCGCCCGTCTCGTCTCCGCTCGTTTCAAGCAGCTACCTCCATGCACAAGCAGATCTCTCTCGTGGCCGCTGCGGCCTTCTTCGCTGCGTCCGTCTCGGCGCAGTGCCTCG
The DNA here is from genome assembly GCA_947455805.1 of Planctomycetota bacterium. GTDB lineage: Bacteria > Planctomycetota > UBA1135 > UBA1135 > UBA2386 > UBA2386. The sequence continues at coordinate 1,827 of CANGSN010000426.1, read as the reverse complement.
TCACCGCGGGCGGCTCGCCCGTCACGCTCACGCCGACCGGCTTCCTCGCGGCGGACGACGAAGGCCTCTCGGCGCCGCTCCCGCTCGGCTTCAACTTCCCGATGGCCGGCGGTGCGTCGGCGACGTTCTCGCACGTCGTCGTCGAGTCGAACGGCGTTGCCTACCTGACCAACGGTGGCGCTGCCGTCGGCACGACCACCTTCGGCGTGGTGGACATGCCCGGCCTCGCCGGTGACTCGCCGCGCATCGCCGCCTTCTGGAGCGACCTCGAAGGCCTCAACGGTGGCGCCAACTACGCCGTGACGACCGACGCGTCGGTTCCGGGCGTGTTCACGATCAACTGGATCGAGGTCAACCAGTACTTCCAGCCTGGCACCCTGTCGGCCCAGGCGAAGCTGTTCGCCAACGGCGACGTTTCGTTCTCCTACTCGCCTGGCATCGTCCTCCAGGGTTTTTTCTCGGCCACCGTCGGCGTCTCGGCCGGCAACGGCCTGCTCGACGTCAGCACCGACCTGTCGGCCCTGCCGACCTCGGCGATCGGCAGCCTGTTCGAGGACTTCACGACCAGCGCCTTCGACCTGCAGGGCGGCACGATGTTCTTCGCCTTCAGCGGCACCGGCTACACGGCCGTGTCGACCTGCACGGGGGCGCCGCTCGCCTACAACCTGCAGTACGGCAAGGGCTGCTACGACGTGCTGGGTGCGGGCGTCTACGAGTTCCACGCCGACGCGGCGATCGCCTCGGCGGCCCTGCAGGGCAACGCGCTGCAGGTGATCCCGACCGGCTACGGCTACACGGGCCTGTGGCTCGCGGGCGGTGCGACGGCCTACCTCGCGCCGACCGGTGCGGCCACGATCATCAACCCGGGTGACGACGGCAGCGAGATCGTCACGCTGCCCTCGCTGATGCCGTCGCCGAAGGGCCTGGTCGGCCAGGTCACGGTGTCGGGCAACGCCATCGTCACGCTCGGTGGCGTCGGCAACAACGAATTCGACTTCACTCCCACGGGCGGCGAGTTCGTGACCGGCGACGCCACGGCGTTCTACGCCTGGCACGACTACAACGAGTCCGAGGGCGGTGACGTCAAGACCGAGCAGGTCGGCAACCTGTTCTGCATCACCTTCGAGAACGTCGAGAACTACTCGTTTCCGCTGGCTGCGAACCCGAGCACGGTGCAGTTCCAGCTCGACCTGTCGACGGGCGCCTGCACGATGCTGTGGGTCACGGTCGACAGCGACACCACCAGCGGGTTCGGCAGCGCCCACCTGGTCGGTTGGAAGACCAGCGGCGTGGTGACCGACAACGGCTCGCAGGTCCTGGCGACCGCGCTGCCGATCGCGACCGGTGAGAACCTGGTCGCGATGTCGCTGTCGGCGTCGCCGAACCCGATCTCGACGCCGACGATCGGCACGACGGTCACCTACCAGACCGACAACATGCCGGAGTTCGCTCCGGGCGCTGGCATCTACGTCGGCATCAACATCCTGAGCCTGTCGTCGATCCCGGCTCCGGGCGTGGACCTGTTCTTCATCGGCGCCCCGGGCTGCTCGGCGCTGATCGGCTCGCTGGACGTGATCCTCAACATGGTCGGCGTCACGCCGACCCAGTCGGTGCTGTTCCCGATCCCGGCCGGCGTGCCGATCGGCACGACGATCTGGTCGCAGTCGGCGTCGCTGATCGCGCCGAACAGCCTGCCGAACGGCCAGAACGCGTTCGGTCTGACCACCAGCAACGGCGTCGAGACCTTCATCAGCGTGAATTGATCGAAGCCCTCGGAACGAACGGCTGAATCGCTTCAGCCGACCGCGAGCCCGCTCCACCTCGAGG
>CANGSN010000425.1 GCA_947455805.1 Planctomycetota bacterium | reverse complement strand
CTGGCGCAGCGGCAACAGTTCGGGGCCGAGTTGCGCCAGGAAGTCGGCGAGGCGGCGCTGCAGGGCCGGCGCGGCATCGGCCGGCACTTCGGGCAAGCGGGCCAGGGCCCGGTCGAGGTGCTGCCACAGTTCGGCATCGAGGCCGTAGGCGCGCGCCTGCATCGCCAGGTTCAGGTGGGCGAAGGTGGTGTCGCCGGCGGCCTTGGCCTGGGCCGCCAGCGCCTGCCGCAGTTCGCCGTCCTTGCGCCAACTCGCCACGTCCTTCTTCGCCAGCGCGACGATGCCGTTCCGGGTCGTGACTTCGAGCCGCTCGCCCTTCTCCGCGACCTTGCCGACCAGCACGCGGCCGTCGTGCAGCCGCAGCTCGTCGGCGCTGGCGGGGCCGACCAGGGCGAGCAAGGCCAGCGGCAGCAGGAACACGAACGACGGACGCCTGGGATTCGCGGTCTTCATGGTGGGAGAGGTCGTTGGCGCGGGCGGGACGAACTCCGGCGCGCTATGGTGCGCCCAGCATGAAGCGTACCGACGTTGTCACCGCAGGTCTGCTGTCGCTGTTGGCGTGCGCTGCCTCGGCGCAGGCGCCGGAGGCCGCGGGCAAGCCGGCCGCCCCGCCCGACCCCATCGCGGAGATCGTCGCGAACATGCGCAAGGCGGAAGCTGGGCTGAAGTCCGTGCAGATCGAGATGCGCACCAAGGGCGTGCAGCCGAGCGGCCTCGTGGTCACCAGCAAAGGGGTGCTGCGTGTCCTGCGCGGGACACAGTCGACCGCCGGCACTGCCGCGCCGACGCAGCTGCACACGGTCGTCGAGGTCGAGTTCGAGGGCGGCATGAAGAGCCGCACCGAGACCGCCCAGACCGAGGACGGCATCGTCATGGCGCAGAGCGACCCGGTGGTCGGCGACCTGCTGGTGCGCTTCGACCGCAAGGTGACCGCCGACCTCGAATGGGCCGGCGAAGTGCTCGAGCGCGCGGACCTGCCGGGGATGAAGGACCGCCGGGTGTCGGCGCCGCTGGGCAGCACGATGGTGGCCGAGCTGCAGCGGCACTTCCTGCTGGCGGTGGACCCGCGGCCGCAGCGCCAGGGCGAAGCGGGGACGTGGTTGGCCGGCAAGCGCAAGCCCGGCCTCGACACCGACGACCCGGACCTGCCGGTGGCCGACCGCGTCGAGCTGTTCGTGCGCGCTGCCGACCACGCGCTGCTGGAGGTCGTCCTGTGGCAGGGCGAGACCCAGCTGCAGCAGCTGGTCGTCGACAGGTTGCAGCTCGGCGTCGAGCTGCCGCCGAAGGGGCTCACCGTCGACGCCCGCGGCGGCAAGGTGCGCGACGTGCGCGAAGTCCCGGCGATGTGGGAGCAGATCGAGCAGGTGCTGAAGCAGGCCGAGAGCAAGAGCCAGGACGGCGTCGTGCGGCCGAGCAAGCGCTGAGGCGGCTCGCCCGCCGGGCGACCCGCCTCAGGGATTGCCTGGACGCCGCAACGCGGGACCCATCGACCACGAGGTCGGCGCCATGTGCCCCGCTGCGGCGTCTGCCTGGGGGGGCGGCTCGCCCGCCGGGCGACCCGCCTCAGGGATTGCCTGGACGCCGCAACGCGGGACCCATCGACCACGAGGTCGGCGCAATCTGCCCCGCTGCGTCGTCTGCTTTGCGAGCGCGTGCGTCAGCCCTGGTCCTCTTCCGCCGGCGGCGTCTCCAGCAGCTCGAGGCCCTTGTAGCGCGACTTCGCGTAGTCGATCTCGAAGTCGGAGTGGAACAAGGCCACGAAGCGGCCGGCCTCGTCCTTGACCACCATCGGCAGGATCTCGAGCACCTCGTCGGTGACGTCCTTGATCCAGCGCGCGCGCGTCCAGCCCTTGCGGTCCAGGCGCAGGTCGACGCCGTACTCGTTCTCGAGGCGCCACTGGAACACCTCGAGCTGCAGTTCGCCGACCGCGCCGAGCACCGGTTCGCGTGCGCCGAAGCGCGGCCAGAACACCTGCACGACGCCCTCTTCGCCGAGCTGCTCGAGGCCCTTGCCGAAGCCCTTCGCCATCGACGGCTCGCGCGGCGCCACCTGCGCGAAGATCTCCGGCGCGAAGCGCGGGAAGTTGCGCACCTCGAAGGTCGGTCCCGAGCTCAGCACGTCGCCGACGCGGAACATGCCCGGGTTGATCAGGCCGATGACGTCGCCGGGGAACGCCTCCTCGATCGAGATGCGCTCCTGGCCGAAGAAGCGGTGCGGGTGCGACAGCCGCACTTCGCGCGACAGCCGCAGGTGCTTGGCCGACATGCCGCGCACGAAGTGGCCGGAGGTCACGCGCAGGAAGGCGATGCGGTCGCGGTGCATCTTGTCCATGTTCGCCGCGACCTTGTAGACGAAGCCCGAGAAGTACGGCGCGTCGGGCGGCACCGCGCCGTCGAGCGTCGGCAGGGGGCCTGGCGGCGGCGCGATCTCGAGGAAGCGCTGCAGGATGTTCTCGACGCCGAAGTTCACCAGCGCGCTGCAGAAGAACATCGGCGAGATCTTCTGCTGCAGGAACGCGTCCATCGCGAACGGCTGCACGCACGTCTCCACCATGCGGAGGTCCTCGAGCAGCTGCTTGTGCGCTCGCTCGCCGAGTTCCTCGCGCAGCACCGGGTCGTCCGGACCGGTGGCCTGCACCAGCGCCTTCTGCGCGTTGTGCGCCGTGCGCTCGAACACGAACACCTGCTTGTCGCGCAGCGAGTAGACGCCGCGGAAGCCGTCGCCGCTGCCGATCGGCCACGTCGCCGGCACGATGGTGATGCCGAGCACCTTCTCGACCTCGTCCATCAGGTCGAGCGGCGAGCGCGACGGCCGGTCCATCTTGTTGACGACGGTGACGATCGGGATGCCGCGGTCGCGGCAGACCTTGAACAGCTTGATCGTCTGCGGCTCGACGCCCTTGGCGCCGTCGATCAGCATCAGCGCCGCGTCGGCGGCGACCAGCGTGCGGAACGTGTCCTCGCTGAAGTCCTGGTGGCCCGGCGTGTCGAGCAGGTTGATGCAGTGGCCCTGGTACTCGAACTGCAGCGCCGAGCTGGTGATCGAGATGCCGCGCTTCTTCTCGAGCTCCATCCAGTCCGAGGTCGCGTGCGCGCCGCCCTTCCTGGCCTTGACCGAGCCGGCTTCGCGGATGGCGCCGCCGTAGAGCAGCAGCTTCTCGGTCAGCGTGGTCTTGCCGGCGTCGGGGTGCGAGATGATCGCGAAGGTGCGCCGGCGTTGGATCTCGTGGGCGAGTTCGGCCATGGGGGCGGAAGAGCGTAGCGAGCGGGCGAAGATCCACCATGAGGACGCCTGGGCGATGCGGGTATGGTCTCCGGCCGCCATGGCGTCCCGCTCCGCCACTGCGTCGTCCGGGT
>CANGSN010000424.1 GCA_947455805.1 Planctomycetota bacterium | reverse complement strand
GATGTTCGAGCAACTGGAAGCCCCACCGCTCGCGGTACAGCGGTCCCTGGGCCACGGCGGGAACGGCGAACGAGAGCGCCGTCAGCGCGGCGGCTGCAAGGAGTAGTTGGCCTTCACCCATGTCGAGAACACTCCATCGATCGTCAGCAGGTTGAGTCCGGTGGCCTGCGTCAGTGCGTCGCGCGTCGCCGTGCCCGACTTCACCAGCCGCAGCAGGTCGCGGAACTTCGCACCGCCCGCCTTGGCCAACAGGAAGTCGACGTAGGCGAACGCGAACGCGTGCTCCGAGAACTTCAGCTCGTCGGTCTGCTTCTGCACCAACGCCGCGAAGGTGACGACGTCGCCGGCGTCGACGAGGCGGCGGATCGCCGGCCGCCACTTGCCGCCCTTGAATCCCTCGCCGGCGAGCAGCGCGACTTCTTCGTAGCAGTAGTTCGTGCACTTGCCGACCAGTTTGTCCTCGAACCAGTGCGCGACGCCTTCGTCGATCCAGCCGTGCTTCCGGTTGCCGAGGTAGAGCGCCGGCTTCATCTGCGTCAGCAGCAGGTGCGTGACGTTGTGCACGAGGTTGCGATGCACGGCTTCGTCGTCGGGCAGCGACTTGCGTTCCGGGTGCATGCTGAACACGTAGGTCGGCCCCATCAGCTTCAGGCTGACCGAGTTCGGCGACCCCATGCCGGTGAGCCGCGGGCCCAGCACCGCGTGGTCGCGCGCATCTTCGCTCATGCAGACCAGCATGCGCTCCGGCAGGTCGCCATCCGGCAGTTCGAGCGTGGTCAGGAACGCGCTGCGCAGCGCCTCCAGACGCTTGCCGTAGAGATGCATGCGCGCGTGGCTGTCGAGCTTCTCGGTGCCGACCGTCGCCGGCTTCAGCGTGAACGCCAGGTCGTAGTGGCTGGTGCGCAGGTGCTGGTGCGGCTCGCGCGCCGTCAGCGCATCGATCGTCTTGCGCCGTTCCTGCAGCCACTGTTGCGCGAGCTGCTGCCGATGCGCGAGGTCGTCGGCGCCGCCGGCCGGCTGGCATTGCTTGCAGTCGACGTGCAGCGTGCCGAGGCACGCCTTGCACTCGACGACCGCACTGCAGAACGCGACGTCCTGGTCGGGCTGTTCGAGCGCCCAGGCCTTGCCGTGCTTGCTGCACGGCACGACGCCGCGGTCCTGGCAGTGGCGGCAGGCACCCGGTGCCGGCGCCTGCGCGACGAGGGCCGAAGCAGACCACGCCGCGACCGACAGCGCGCAGGCGACGACGAGCGACCACGACCAGGAACGCATCGGTCGCCACGGTAGCAGGTCGGGGACGGCGCGGAATGGGCTCGCGCCAGCCCCCCGCTCACGGCAGCTGCAGCTGCTTGTGCACCTGCGGCAGCACGCGCACGTCGAACTGCTTCTTCACCGCCAACGCCAGGAAGCGTTCGAGCTCGGGCCGCGCCACCGTGCGCGTCACCGCGCCGAACGGCGTCGCCGGCTGCAGCACCAGCAGCAGCTTCTCCTTCAGGCCTTCGAGGTCGGCGAGGGCCCGTTCGAAGCTGGCGTCGCCGACCTTGTCGGTCAGCACGATCTTGACGTCGACGGTGGCGCCGCGCTTCTGCGCGATCTCGACGCAGCGGCGGTGCTGCGCGCCGTAGCTGGCCCCCGGCGCCAGCGCGAGTTCGGGCTTCGCCGGCGCGCCGAGTGTCTCCGGCAGCTTGTAGTCGGCGCTCAGATGGTCGACCTGCTCGATGCACTGCGCCAGGGCGTCGGGATCGATCGCGGCCGTCTCGAGGTGCACGCGCACGCCCTTCTGGCGGACGCAGCGGCCGAAGTCGCGGACGAACTCCGGGAACACCAGCGGCTCGCCGCCGGTGACGCTGACGCGGTGCACCTTCGCGCCGGTCTCGCCGGCGCCGAGCACCTGGCGCACCAGTTCGGCAGCGCGGTCGGCAGCGACCGGGTTCGGCTCCTGCAGGTCGCGCACGCCGAGCTTGACCGGGAAGCGCTGTGGCGCCGTGTAGCTGTGCGGCGTGTCGCAGTAGAGGCAACGCAGCGGGCAGGTGGCGACGCGCAGGAACGCCATCGGGTTGCCGACGAAGCGCCCTTCGCCCTGCACCGAGTGGAAGATCTCGATCAGCGGCGCCTTGGCGGCGCTGGCGCCGCCAGAGCGCGCCGGGCTCTTCGCCGGCGCCACCGGCGCATCGGCCGGGCCTTCGGCAAGGTCCTTCGCCTTCAGCTTCTGCAGTGCTTGCTTCAGGTCCACGGGCGACTCCGTCAGGTTGGGATCCGATCCTCGTGGCGCCACGGTCGCGGTCCGTGCAGCCTTGCGGCGGCGATGCCTGCCGAGAATCCCAGCCGCTCGAGCAGGCTCGGACGAGGTGCCTCGGCTTGGGGCAAGCGCCCGGCTGAGCGAGGGTCATGCCCAGCATGCGTCACGAACGGAAGGCCGCAGCGACGGCCAATCCTCACGACCAGCGGGGCATCGCACCCCGCGGCACGGCCAGAGCGACTCAGCGCACTTCTTCGCCGGTCACTTCTTCGCCGGTCACTTCTTTGCCGGAGCGGCCTTCGCGGCGGCGGCCGGAGCCGCAGCCTTGGCGCCAGCGGCGGGAGCCTTGCCGCCGGCAGCCGGAGCAGCGGCGGGAGCGTCGGCCTTCTTCTTGGCCTTCGCCTTGAAGGCCGTGCGGACCTTCGGCAGGCCTTCGACGCGCTGGCCTTCCTGCCAACGGCCGGCCTTCTTCAGGGCGGCGAGACGCTCGACGCGCGTCCAGACATTGCGACTACCACCACCGGACTTGGAGCTCTTCAGACTGCTGTGGATCGACATGAGCGGACTCGTGCGGACGAAAAGGGCGAACAGTCTACTTGACGGCCCACTCGTAGGGCCACGCTTGACCGCGATTTTCTGCACTCGCCCGCGCAGCGAGCACGTCGGGCGCCTCGGTGGCCGTCAGGCTGCGCAGCAACTGGATGGTCTCATGGCGCTGGCTGTCGCCGTCGTAGTAGACGACCACCAGCCAGTAGGTATCGGCACCCTGCTTCGCTTCATAGGGGCGCGCCTTGTCCATGCCGCGGCTACGCAGGGTCGCGCACATCGCCTTGGCATCGGCGATCTGCTTGTAGGCGCAGACCGCGAGCGCATGCGAGCTGAGCTTGGCCGGTTCGCCGCCATCGAGCACCGACGGCTGCTGGCCGGTCGGAGCACTTCCACCGCTCTGCCCAACGGCCGGCTGCTGGGTGTGCAGGCCCGAGCTGCCGGCGGCTGGGTTGACGATGGTCGATGGGCCGCCGAAGCGGCCACCCGCCAGGAAGCCGCCGGCGAACGCCGCCAGCACGCCGACGCCGGCGAGCCAGCCCGGGATGCTGCGGCCGCGCTGGGAGCGCTGCTC
>CANGSN010000423.1 GCA_947455805.1 Planctomycetota bacterium | reverse complement strand
CGCGAGCCACGGCAGTTCGAGGCGCAGCAACGGCGCCGACCAGCGTTCGGCCAGGCGGCCGGCCGCCGTCGCCTCGCGTTCGCGCGCGCGTTGGCCGTAGTCGAAGAACAGGGCGGCTACCACCGTGCCGCCGTCGCGCCGGAACACGGCGCCGGCGACGCCGGAGTCCAGCCCCCCGGACAGCAGCACGATGCCGCGACGCGTCACGGCACGGTGATCGAGAGCGACGCCGAGCGGGCGTAGAGCACTTCCATGCGATGGCGCTCGCTGAACATGAAGTTGGACGGCGTCGCCAAGGTCGTCGACAGGAAGATCCGCGACTCGACCAACGTGCTCCAGCTGCCGGCGGCGAGCCCGCCGACCCCCGCCGTCACCAGATCGGGGAACTGCAGCTGCTCGGTGCCGGTCGCGTCGTCTTCGTCGGTCGTCAGGATGCGCCAGTTGCGCCCATTGCCATCGCGCGCGGTCAGCTGCACCAGGCCAATGCCGCCTGGCACCAGGGTGACGTCGACGACGTCCTGGAACTGGAGTGCCGGCGAGCCGTTCGCCGGTGGCGCCGGGGTGACCAGCGTCGGGATCGACATCGGGTCCAGCACGAAAGTCGGCTGACCGGTGACCAGCGCCAGCAAGGCCCGGTAGCGAGAGCTGCGCCCGCCGGTGTCCCGAGCCTCGGCCACCACCCACCAGAAGGTCGAATCGAAGCCGAGCAACCCACCGACCAGCGGCAGTCCCCAGTTGGAGTCGATCGCGAACTGGCCGGCGCCGGCGGCGGTGGCGAAGCCGAGGCCGACCATGACCTGCCCTTCGAAGCCGTGCAGCGAGCCGGTGACACGGACCAGCGGCCGACCGTCGACCAGGTTGGCGACGTCGAGGCCGGTGGCCAACGAGAAGTCCTTGGTGAACGGACCGATCTGCGAGGCGATCGCGCTGGTCGCCGGCACCAGGGTCAACGACTGCTGCGTCGTGGCACCGGGCTCGGCCGGGGCCACCGGTGCCGTCGCCGCCGTCAACGTGGTCCCGAGCAACTGCGCCCCATGCGAGCCGTAGGTCGGCTTGCTGGTCGGTTCGCCCGGCGACGTGAACGCCGTCAGCACCGTCATGCGGTTCGGCACGATCGCGAGGTCGGGGATCGTCGTCGGCGCGGCGTTGGCGGTGCGGATGCCGAGCACCGAGCGGTCGTCGACCGTGTTGCAGCCGACCACCGCCGTCGTGCCGGGCGACGGCACGAACGTGACCGAGCCCTTCAGCGTCGCCGTAGCCGCCGTCGTCGGGCGCAGCGGCAGCGAAGCGAAGGCCGCGTTGGTGCGGTAGATCGTGATCAGGTCGAAGCCGGCGCGCACCACCGTGATCGTGTAGGGACCGGCCCCGAGCCCAGCGAACGTCACCCGCCCGTCGGCCCCCGTGGTGCCGACCAGCTGTCCGATCGCCGGCACGGTCGGCGTGCCCGGATCGAGCAGCACGGTCGCGTTCGCGATCGGCCGCAGCGTCACCTGGTCGTAGGCCTCGACCGTGACGGCGTCGACGAAGGTGCCGCCGACGAACCCACGCTGGAGGATGTTGCCCGTCGCCGGCCCGGCGATGCTGTTGCCGGCGAGGTCGACCATCGTCAGCTGGTACGGGAACGGCGTCGACAAGCGCCCCATCGTGATCGGCAGCATCACGAACCGGCCCGCGGCGTCGGAACCGAACATGGCCGCGCTGTCGACCGCAGGTGGGCCGAACGGCTGCAGGTTGTCGACCTGCGCCGAAGCGAGCTGCTCGCTGGCGATGCCGTAGAACGCCAGGAACTCGGTGTCGGACACGATGTCGTTGCTGTTCGCCGCCGGCGCCGCCCCCGCGCGCACCAGCGTCGGCCGCGTCACGTCGAACCGCGCGGCGGCGCCGGCACCGATCCGCATGAAGCCGCTGAACTGCGAGCCGCGCTGCAGCTGGGCGGTGAACACCACCGAGCCGTCGTCGAACTTCGGCCGCGTCTCGGACCCCAGGGCTTCGGTGAAGTCGACGTCGATCGCCTGCACGCCGGCCGCCGGGACCTCGGCGAGGCGCTCGACGAACGCCTGGTCGGTGGTCGACGCCGTGGCCTTGTCGCCGCCGTAGATGCGAACCCGCACGCGGTCCCCGGCCAGCGCCGAAGCCGGCGTGGTCACCCGCAGGCGGGCGTTGGCGAGGTTCTGCAGGTTGATCTTGTTGGTGAACGCACCGACCGGATTGCCAAGCACGACCGCCGTCGGTTCCTCCGGGCCGATCGTCTGGAAACGCGCGAACGGCGTGCGGCCGCGGAAGTCGAGCACCCCGTCCTGGCCGAAGGTGATCGAGGCGTTGACCACGAGTTCGTGGAAGAGGCTGGCGGCGAGGGTGTCGTCCGGCGTCCAGCGCACGACGCGCGAGTCGGCGACGCCGACCGTGGTCAGCGGCTGCGAGATCTCGCCGAGCAGATCCACGCCGCCCTGCGGCCGCACCGAGAGGTTGGCGTCGACCAGCGTCGCCTGGTTCGCCGGCCGATCGAACACCACGATCAGAGAGCCTTCGCGCGTCGCATCGCGCGCGTTGTCGCGCGGGAAGGTCGTCAGGATCCGGCCGTCGGTGATCGCACTGTCCTGGTTGACCTGGAACTCCGTCAGCACCGTGCCACCCGTCGGCACGTCGAAGCGCACGCCGTCGACGTCGCGGGCGTCGGGCAACAGCACGACCTGGTAGGTCGGCGTCTGTGCGTTCGACAGCGCGGTCACCGGCCGCAGGACCAGCAGCTTGCCGTTGGCGAGGAAGTCGTACTGGCAAGGCAGCGCCTGCGTCGAACCGGACACGCGCAGGATGATGCGCCCGTCGAGGCCGGCGGCGCTGGTCGGCGCGATGGTCGATTCGTTGACGCTCTCGCTGAACTCGACGACCACCGGCACCGTCGGCGGCCAGCCGCCGTCCTTCGGAAACGTCGCCTTGACCTTCGGGCGCCCGTCGCGGGTGTCGCCGCCGACCGGCACCACCTGCACGATCGAAATGGTCGAACCCGGCGGCGGCTCGCCCGGGTCGGTGTCGGGATCGAAGGCACGGCCGACGTTGTCGCAGGCGGCGAGCCCGAGCAGCAGGGCGAGCGAGAAACGGGATCGGGTCATCGGCATCGAGGGGTGCAGGCGCGCGCAGACTGGTGGCAGACCCGCATTATTCCCGCCGCGCGCGCGCGCAACCAGCAGGCGCCGCGGCATCGTGGACCGCCCGTCACCACGGCCCCATCGCAGGGAAGCGGACGCCTCAGAAGGTGTCGGCGGCGCGGTCGCGGACGACCGGGGGACGCGGCCAGAAGAACATCAGCCCCGCCAGCACCACGAGGCCGACGCTCAGCGTCTGCCCCATCGTCATGCCGAACAGCACGTCCTT
>CANGSN010000422.1 GCA_947455805.1 Planctomycetota bacterium | reverse complement strand
GCGTCGCCGGCGCTGCGGCGCTCGACCACCATGCCGGCGGCGACCGTCGCATTGTTCATGCGGTCGATCAGGATGAACGAGCCGGTGCCGCGGTTCTGCTGGTAGGTGTCGACCGCCAGAGCGCGCGCCGTCTCCAGGCGCACGCGGCCGATCTCGTTCATCCGCAGCGTGCTCGCCGGCTCCCGGCCGAGCGTGCCGATGTCGATGCGGTAGCGCAGGTCGGTGACGACCGCCGCCGACTGCTGGGTCGTGTGCTTGACCAGGTACTGCCGGCCGGTCTGCAGCGGTTGCTCGTGGAACCACACCAGCATCGCCTCGAGCTCGTTGGTCAGCTCGGGGGCGTTGTCGGGTCGCACGAACATGTCGCCGCGGCTGGCGTCGACCTCGTCGGCGAGCGTCACCGTGACCGTCATCGGTGCGAACGCCTCGGCCACCGGTGCCCCACCGGCGAACATCGACTCCACCTTGGTCTCCTTGCCCGACGGCAGCACGGCGATCGCATCGCCCTCGCGCAGCACGCCGGAGGCCAGCGTGCCGCAGAACCCGCGGAAGTCGAGGTTCGGCCGCAGCACCAGCTGCACCGGCAGCCGCAGGTCGACGAGGTTGCGGTCGCTGGCGACGTGCACGTTCTCGAGGTGCTCGAGCAGCGTCGGCCCGTGGTACCACGGCATGTTCGCGCTCGCGTGCACCACGTTCTCGCCGAGCAGCGCCGACAGCGGCAGGAAGTGGATGTCGCGCACCTGCAGTCGCGCCGCGAACTCGCTGTAGGCGCTGCGGATCTCGTCGAAGCGCTGCTCGCTCCAGCCGACGAGGTCCATCTTGTTGATGGCGACGACGAAGTGCTGGATGCCGAGCAGCGCACACAGGAACGAGTGCCGCCGCGTCTGCTCGAGCACGCCGTAGCGCGCGTCGACCAGGATCACCGCCAGGTCGCAGTTCGACGCCCCGGTCGCCATGTTGCGCGTGTACTGCACGTGGCCGGGCGTGTCGGCGATGACGAACTTGCGCTTCTGCGTGGCGAAGTAGCGGTAGGCGACGTCGATCGTGATCCCCTGTTCGCGTTCGGCCTGCAGGCCGTCGACGAGCAGGGCCAGGTCGACCTCGGTGCCGGTCGTGCCGTAGCGCGCCGACGCCTTCTTCGTCGCCGCCAGGATGTCGTCGTGCACCGTCTGCGAGTCGTAGAGCAGACGGCCGATCAGCGTCGACTTGCCGTCGTCGACGCTGCCGCAGGTGAGCAGCCGCAGCATCTCGCGCCGGCCGTAGCGGGCCAGGTATTCGTCGATACCGAGCGAGTCGAGTTCCTTGCCGTAGCTCATCAGAAGTAGCCCTCCCGCTTCTTCTGCTCCATCGAACCGCCTTCGTCGTGGTCGATCACGCGCCCCTGTCGCTCGCTGTCGCGGCTGCGCAGCATCTCCTCGATGATCTTCGGCACCGTGTCGGCGTCCGACTCGATGGCGCCGGTCAGCGGGTAGCAGCCGAGCGTGCGGAAGCGGACCTTGCGCATCTGCGGCGTCTCGCCGGGCTCCAGCGGCATGCGCTCGTCGTCGACCATGATCCAGGTGCCGCTGCGCTTCACCACCGGCCGCTCCTTGGCGAAGTAGAGCGGCACCATCGGCAGCTTCTCGCGGTGCACGTAGAGCCAGACGTCGAGCTCGGTCCAGTTGCTGAGCGGGAACACCCGGATCGACTCGCCCTTGTTCACCTTGCAGTTGAACAGGCTCCACAGCTCGGGCCGCTGGTTCTTCGGGTCCCAATGGTGGAAGCGATCGCGGAAACTGAACACGCGCTCCTTGGCGCGGCTCTTCTCCTCGTCGCGGCGGGCACCGCCGAACGCGGCGTCGAACTGGTAGTGGTTCAACGCCTGCTTCAGCGCCTCGGTCTTCATGATGTGCGTGTGGCGCTGCGTGCCGTGGGTGAACGGGTTGACGTCGTCGCGCACGCCGTCGGGATTGATCCACTCGGCGAAGTCGAGGCCCAGCTCGCGCACCAGCGCGTCGCGGAAGCTGATCATCTCGCGGAACTTCCACCGCGTGTTGACGTGCAGCACCTTGAACGGGATGCGGGCTGGCGCGAACGCCTTCTGGGCGAGGCGCAGCATGACGCCGCTGTCCTTGCCGATGGAATAGAGCATCACCGGCCGTTCGAACTCGGCGGCGACCTCGCGGATGATCTGGATGCTCTCGTGCTCGAGTTGCTCGAGATGGGTCTGGGCGTAGCGGGTCAGCGGCATGCGGATGGTGGCACGAAGCCGCGGGCGACCAGCAGGTCGACCACCGCAGCGGTGTTCTCGGTCAGGGAACGCTCGCCGGTCGGCAGCACCAGTTCGGGCCGCTCGGGCGGCTCGTACGGGCTGCTGATGCCGGTGAACTCGCGGATCTCGCCGGCGCGGGCCTTGCGATAGAGGCCTTTCGGATCGCGTGCTTCGCAGGTGGCGAGCGATGCGTCGACGAAGACCTCGAGGAAGTCGGCCCCGAGCAGCGTGCGCGCCAGCGCGCGGTCGGCGCGGAACGGCGAGATGAACGCCGTCAGCACCAGCACGCCGGCGTCGGCGAACAGGGCCGCGACGTGGGCGAGGCGGCGGATGTTCTCCTGGCGGTCGGCGGCGCTGAAGCCGAGGTCGGCACACAGGCCGTGGCGCACGTTGTCGCCGTCGAGCACGTAGACGAGGCGCCCGGCGGCGGCGAGCACCGCCTCGACCGCGCGCGCGACCGTCGACTTGCCCGAGCCCGACAGGCCGGTGAACCAGACGACGCCGCCGCGCTGGCCGAGCCGGGCCTCGCGGTCCTGGCGAGTCACGGTGCCGTCGTGGTGGCGGATGTTCTTGTCGTCGGGTGGCATCGGGCAGTCGGCGGCCGCCCAGATCAGCGGGTGCATCGCTGCGCGTCCACCGGAAAACTCCGGTGCAGGAAGCGTCAGGATCCGGCGGCCATCGGCCTGCGCCCTGCTCGGCCTTGCCCGCTCCGCCTCGTCCTTCGGCGCAGGGCGCGAGACGGCGACGCCATGGTCGTCTGCGGCGTGGAACGTGCGCGACCGTCACGGCCGTCACCGCCGGGGTCACGCCCGCAGCGCCTGTCGGGCGGCGGCGACGTCCGCGGCGATCTGCGCGCGCAGGGCGTCGGCGTCGGCGAATTTCCGTTCGTCGCGCAGGCGCTGGCGGAACGCGACCTCGAGTTCGCGTCCGTACAGGTCGCCGTGGAAGTCGAGCACGTGCACTTCGAGCTGGGTGCCGGTCGCTGGCGTGCCGCCGGTCGACGGGCTGGCGAACGTCGGCCGCGCGCCGAGGTTGGCGACACCAGGATGCGTGGCTGCGTCGACGACGACCTCGACCGCGTAGACGCCGGGCGGCGGCAAGGCACCCGGCTGCGTGGCGACGTTC
>CANGSN010000421.1 GCA_947455805.1 Planctomycetota bacterium | reverse complement strand
GCGCGTCGCCGACGTACAGGTGGTTCCAGCCATCGCGCTCGCTCGCCCACAGGAAGCGCTCGCCGTCGGCGAACCAGTGCAGCCACGTCTTCTGCGAGTAGTCGACGAACGTGGCGCTCTTCTCCTCGGCCAGCGTGCGCACGGCGCCGCTCGCGGCGTCGATGGCGACGAGCTGCAGCAGCTGGTGGCCGCGGCGATTGTAGAGCAGGCGCACCTCGCGGCCGTCCGGCGCCCAGCGCACCGCGTCGAGCGACCACGCGTCGGGAAAGCGCGCGTCGTCGACCGGCACCATGCGGCCGGCGGCGAGATCGAACAGGCGCGGGCGCGGCCGCTCGATGCGGTCGCCGGGCTTGCGGTACGACTGCGTGTGCAGCTTCGGTTGCAGCTGGTCGCGCGGCGACGACTCGATCAGGTGCACGAGCCGTTCTTCGCCCGGCGCGGTGCAGAAACCGAGCGCTGTGCGCCCGTCCGGCGAACGGTGCCGCGGCTCCTCGTACGGATCCGCAGCGCTGCCGTCGCTGGTGAGGCGCAGTTCGTCGCCGTCGGCGCGGCGCAGCCAGACGTCGTGGTCGCGCACGAACGCCGTCGCCACAGCTTCGCCCGCCTTGCGCTCGCCCGCCGGTTCGCGCGGCTGCTCGCGCGCCATCGCCTTGTCGCGCGACGCGCCGTCGACGACCGCCTCCGCGTCCTCGTCGCCGGCGACGAACACACCGGCGAGGTCGTCGGCGGCGAAGTCGAGCACGAACACGTGCCCGGTGTAGGTGTTCTGGCTGCGCTCACCGCCCGCCGGCACCTCGCCGTAGGGCTGCAGCGCGCCGTCGGTGTCGACCCAGAACAACCGCACCGGCCGGTCGAAGGTGTTGCGGAACGTCACCACGACGCCGCGGTCGGACGCACGACTGCGCCGCCACCGCGCGCGCGGCTCGAGCTTCGTCGTCGTCGCCGCCGCCCCGAGCTCGGCGCGGGTCGCGAACCGCTGCAACGAGCCGTCGGCACCGACGCGCACATACGCCTTCTGCGCCCCACGCCCGTCCTCGAACCAGAGCTCCGGCCCGTCGCCGAGCCAGTGCCAGCGCGGCGGCGACGACGTCCACACCTTGCGCCAGGCGGCGATCCGTTCGCCGGCCGCGCGCAGGGCCGCGTCCTCGCCCGCCACCTGGCCCGAAAGCCCCGCCGCCATCGCCACCACCGGAAGGAAGGTCCAACGCATGCGCGCATGGTGCCGACGGGGAAACGGGTTGGCAGCCGCAAACTGCGCCGAGTTCGGAGGAGCCCGTCAGAACGAGCGGCCGGTGGTGAAGCCGCCGCCCCCGCCGCTGCTGCCACCGCCGAACGAGCGCCCGGTCGAGAAGCCGCCGCCGCCACCGAACGAACCGCCGGTGCCGAAGCCGCCGCCACTGCGGCCGCGCGACGAGCTCGACGACGAGCTGGAGGACGAACGGGACGACGAGCGCGACGCCGCCCCGGCGACGTCGGCGATGACGCTGGCGACCTGCAGCGCCAGCCCGATGCCCTGCAGCACGTTCGTGGTGCGGTGCGAGTGGTGCACGACCGGCGGCTCGCGGAAGCGCTGGCGCGAGCGCAGCAACTGCCACACGTCGGTCGCCGGCAGCGCGCCGCTCAGGATCTCGCCGCGCATGCGGTCGAGGTCGACGTCGACGAACTCGCTGCGGCCGGCGTCGAAGTCCGCGCGGCGGAACAGCATCAGCAGGTTCTCCAGCTCGTCGGCGATCGCATCGCGGCGCTGCGCCTGCTGCTCGAGCGGCGGTGCTTCGGCAGCGGCGCGCTGCAGCGCCTCGGTGCAGGTTCGCAGCTCGGCGACCAGCTGGTCGTCGCGCGGATCCGGCGTCTGCCGGGCGCGCCGTTCGAGGCTCGCGGTCTCGGCGCGCGCCAGGAAGCTGCGCAAGCGATCGAGCGCCTGCTGGTGGAACGCGCCGCGGCTGCCCGCTTCGTCGCGGATCGCCGCGTGCACGCTGGCGATCTTCTGGCGCAACCCGTCGATCGTCGCGACCAGCGTCTCGCGCGCCGCGACCAGGCGGTCGACCTCGGCGGCGATCGCCGGCACGCCGACCTCGGCCTCGGCCGCCTGCTCCATCGCCTCGAGCCGCTGCCGCAGCGCCGCGACCTCCTCGCCGCGCCGCTTCACTTCGAGTTTCACCAGCTCGGGCGTCGTCTTCAGGAAGCGGTAGCTCGGCTCCGCCTTGCGGTAGCCGATGTAGTCGGCGACCCAACGGTCGAGCCGCGCGGTCAGGCCGCGGGCGGTGTACTCGGCGGTGCCGAACTTGCGGGTCCACAAGTACTGGAACAGCCGGCTCTGCTCGTACGGCGGCAGCTTCTGCTTGGCTTCGGCCGCCAGTTCCTTGGCGCGTTCGCTGTCGCGTGCGAGGCACACCTCGGCCTGCGTCGCCTGCTCCGCGAGCGGCGGATAGGCGGGATCCTTGGCCAGCGCCGCCGCAGCGTCGCGTTCGAGCTCGTCTCTGTGCGCGACGACCGCATCGAGGCGCGTGGTCAACTCGGCGAGCTGCTGCGACGCCAGCGACATCGCGCGCTCGTGGTCGGCCAGTTCGTCCTGCAGCTGCTGCGCCCGCCGCTGCCGCTGCTGCTCGAACTGTTGCAGCTCGGCGGCGAGCTCGGGCATCGCCGCCCCGGCCGTGGCCGCGCTGAGCTCGGGCAGCTGCGTCGCCGCCAGATCCTGCAGCGTGCGCAGGCGATCGCGCGTCAGCGTGTCGACGCGGTCACGAACGACGCGCGCCGACTGCTCGGCGGCGTTCGCCAGCCCGCGCGCCTCGGCGGTCAGGCGTTGCAGGTCGAGCAGCACCGTGTGGCCAGCGGTCACCATTTCGTCACCCGCCGACCCTTCGGGATCGGCCGACCGCGCCCGTCGTCGAGCACGAACTGTTCTTCCATGGAGCCGCGCACCTTCTTGGCGACGAGGTTCTCGTCGACCACACCGTCCTTCTGCTTGTCGGCGACGATGCGTTCGAAGACGTCCTGCTCGACCTCTTCGCCCCACTTGGTGACGGTGTCGCGGCTCTTGGTCTCGACGTTGACGATCGAACGACGCAGGGCGTTGCCGTTGCGATCGAGCGCCTCGACCACCAGGTAGTAGCCCGACACGCGACCGTTGAAGAGGCGTTCGAACCCACTCTTATCGCCGGGCCGGTCGACGATCGTCACCGTGTACTCCTCGGCGAGCCGCGTCGCGACCTCGTCGAGTTCGCTGCACGCGGCCTTCAGGCGCCCGAGGTTCTGCGCCTCGTGGTGCAGGCGACCGAGCTTCACCACCTGGTCGACGCTGGCGCGAGCGACGTCGTCGATGGCCATCTCGCGCGCCGCCGCAGCTGCCGCCTGGAACTTCGCCCACACCGTCGCCAGGTCCT
>CANGSN010000420.1 GCA_947455805.1 Planctomycetota bacterium | reverse complement strand
GATCGGACTGCCGGCGAAGTCCCGTTCGAACTGATCGAACGCCTTCGCCAGCTTCGCCAAAACCGGCCGCGCGGGATCCCCTTCCGCCCTTCGACGCAGGTGCAGGCCGAAGCCGTGGCAGATGCTCTGCTCGGTGTGGTTGAGGCTCGCGCCGACCTTGTTCTGCGCCTTGTCCTTGGCCAGCACCTGCGGCAACTCCACCTCCAGATACTGCTGGTAGTCGATCAGGACCACCTGCGTCAGCAGCAGCATCACCTGCGTGTAACGCGCGATCGCCATCGACCGCAGGTTCTCGGGGTCGATCGCCGCCGCGGCGAGGTCCCGCTCGAGAGCCGCCTCGATCGCGACGACGCTCTTGGCGAGATCTCTCGCTTTCGCCACGGCCTTCTTCGTGTCCCGCAGGGGCTCTTCATGGAGCAGACCGTGGACCAGATGGTCCGACCAGCTCGGCACGACCGTTTCCGGAACGGCCTTCTTGCCCTGGACCTTGATCGAAGGCCGCCCGGACACGATTCCCGCGTCGAACGCCTTCCGCCAGGCGGCTTGCGTCGCGCGCGCGAACGGGTCCTTCGCCAGCAGGGCAGCCGCTTCGCTGCGAGACACGAGCGGCGGAGCCATCTGCGCGAGCCGCCCCTCGCGGAAGTCCTCACCGTGGTTCTTGTGCGGGGAGGCCGACGATGGGTGGGTCGGGTCCCAGAGGTAGTAGTGACCACACTCGAGGCACTCGCCGAACAGGATGCAGTGGTGCGTCCAGTTCGACTCGCCGGCGTGCAGGACCACGCGGCTGGTGCCGCCGGCGAGATGCACGAGGCGGTTCCACGCATAGGGCGCGTAGCCAGCCGGCGTGATCAGATTGCCCTCGTAGAGCTGGAACAAGAACCCGAACGGCACGTCGACCAGCGGCGCGTCGCCGCCGACCCACTCGGCACCCGGCGCCACGTCCGCGGGGCGGTGCAGGTTGCCGAAGTAGATGTGGTTGCCCGGCACCCAGTAGCTGTCGGCGAGGCACGCATCGGGCACCATCACGCGCAGCGACACGCCACGCTTCTTCAGCAGCTGGCCGGTGCCCTCCACGTCGTCCTCGGCCTCGCTGTGGTCGAGCGTGACGACGAACAGCTGCCGCGCCCCGCTGCCCTTCGCCACCTCGGCCGCCGCCTCACGCACTGCGGCGAACACGTTCTGCGGCTGGTCGACGGGCTTCTCGAGCACCGCCGCGACCGCCTGCTGCACCTTCACGCAATCCGTGGTCGGCGCCACGAACACGCCGCGGCCCACCACGAACAGGCCGAGCTTGCTGTTCGCCAAGTCGGTGCGGCTGCGCACCAGCGAGGCAGCGAACTCCTTGGCGAAGCCGCTCTTCGCCACCGACGTCGTCGGGTCGAGCACCAGCATCAGCGTGCGCGGGCTCGGCTTGCCCTCGCCCGCCGGCGCGGCGAAGAACCCGTCGATCGCCCGGGACAGGCTGCGGCTGGAGTCGGTGATCGACGCCGCGGTCGGGGTGGACTGGGCCAGCAGCGCCGGCGTCGCGGACGCGCCTAGCAGCGCGGCGATCATGGCGAAGCGGACGGCGCCAGCAGCGAGGAACGAGCGGCGGGGGTTCATGCGAGCGCTTGTCATGGGGTGGCAGGACCTTTCGCAGGGATCGAGCATTCGCTCACTTGGCGGCCCGGGCTTTCGCCCACTTCAGCATCGCTTCCTGCAGGTTGTCCCGATCGATGCCGTCCACCGCGGCGGTCACGGCTTCCGCATCCTTCTTGCCCGCCAGCAACCCCTGCGCGTAGGTCGTCGGCAACTCCAACCAGCGGACGTTGAACTTGCCCTTCAGATCGGCGCTCCCGTGCTGGAGGAACGCGCCGAGAAACCGGGCCGCGTCGGAGCCTGGATATCCAGCCATCACCCGCGGGGCCCCCTGGAACTCTCGCTCTGGTCCCAGCGCAGCCGGCGCAATGCTGGCAAGGTAGGTCTGCAGCTCCACCTTCTTGGTCCTCTGGAACTCGCGGAACTGCTGCTTGGTCAGCCCATCCACCTTCTGCTGCTTCGCCCACCTCTCGCGATCGATGCGAGCCACGGCGAGCTGCCGGAACCACAGCGCAGGCTCGACCGCCCCGAACCACTGCTTCTCGTAGAGCGTCCAGACTTCTTCGGCATCGCCGAAACGGATCCGGCCGCTGGCCCGCACGAAGGCGCTCGGACTCTGGCTCCACGCCGAGACGCGAACGCGTTGGCCGCTGCGCACCACCTCGACCTCTGGATCGGGCATCGCCTGGGTGGGATCGCAGATCACGAACGGCTCCTGCATGCCCGCGCGAGGCGGCAAGAAGTCGCGGCACGCCTTCCATAGCACTTCGAAGCCCTGCTCGAACTCGTCGCGCGCCTGCTTCGCCGCGGCGTCCCGATCGACTTTGCTGTCCGAGGCGACCTGAAAGATCACCACACCGTGCTCCGTCGTCACGACGCCGCGTCGCGGCGACTTGGCGATCGCTTGCTTCGCCTCCGTGAGGACGTCCCGCTTGGTTGGTGTGTCCGCGTGGCGTTCCAGGTCCGGGGACTGCGCGACGACCAGCGACGCGAAGCAGATGCCTGCCAGTAGGGTACGGATCATCGTGGTTCTGTGCTGTTCAGGGAGACGCCATGATTCCGAGGAACGATCGCGTTGCGCGAGGCCGCGACTGGCGGCGAAGGCCTGAGGTTCATGAGGGATCGCTTGCGCATGCTGGCCCTCATTGTCCCGGATCCCGAAGTCCTTTCGGGTATTGGTGCCGGATCGCGGTCGCGCACGGCGCCGAGCCAGTCCGGACTCGCCAACAGCCTGCATTCACGCGCGCCATGGAGCACCTGCGAAAGCGCGCCTCCATGCCTCTGCGACAAACGCCTCGGGCCACCGTACGGACTCTCTTGCCCGGCCGCTACTCGATCGGATCCGGCGGCTGCTCGTCGACCGGCGCGCCGTCGTCGTCCGCCCGCTCCGGCTTCGCCTCGTCCTTGACGCGATCCTCCGGGTTCACCTGCACGACGCGGCCGCGGAACGCACCGATCACGCGCTTCGTCGTCGGCCCTGGCTCGATCTTCGGCGGCGGCGCCGACGCGCCACCATCGGCCGACCCGGCGATCTCCGGCAGGCGCCACTCGACCTGCACCGGCGAACCGACGACGTCCTGGATCGTGCGCGCGAGTTCCTGCTGGATCACCGGCGACGCCAGGCGGGCGTGGAACATCTTGCGTTCGGTCTGCAGCGTCACCACGACGACGTTCTTGTCGTTCGGCCCATCGAAGCGGCACAGCTCCATCGTCGTCTGCAGCAGTTGGCGGTCCTTCAGCGCGAACAGCACGCGGCTCTTCAGGTCGCTGCCGGCGGCCGGAGGAACGGGCATCGGCGCGCGCGGCGCGGCG
>CANGSN010000419.1 GCA_947455805.1 Planctomycetota bacterium | reverse complement strand
TGGCGGTCGCCGCCGCCTGCAGCTCCTGGCGCAGCTGCTCGATGCGCTGGCGGGCTTCGCCGGCGGCCGGCGTGTCGGCATGTTCGCTGGCGACGCGCTCGAGTGCTGCGATCTGCACGTCGCCCAGGCCGGCCAGCCGCGCCTGCAGCAGCGCGACCGTCGCCGCCGCCTTCTTCAGCTCGGCGCGCAGCTGCGCGTTCTCGTCGGCGAAGCGCTGCTTCTCCGGGTCGTCGTACATCTGCCGCTCGACGACGACTTCCTTCGGCTTCGTCACCGCCCAGTAGACGGCGCCGCCGGCGAGCAGCACCGCGGCGGCGGCGAGGCCGATCCACAGGCCCTTCTTCGGCGGCGGCTGCAGCAGCTCCGCCAGGTCCTCGAGCAGGTCGTTGGCGGTCTGGTAGCGCTGGTCCGGCGCCTTCGCCATCAGCCTGGCGATGATCGCCGCGACCTCGGCGGGAACCTGCGGGTTGGCCTTGTTGGCCGGCTCCGCCTCGTCCTTGACCTGCGCGCGCAGGATGTCCTTGACCGTCTGGCCGCGGAACGGCGTCTTGCCGGTGACCAGGCGATAGAAGGTGCAGCCGAGCGCGTAGAGGTCGGTGCGGTGGTCGATCGCCTTGCGCAGCACCTGCTCCGGCGCCATGAAGTGCGGCGTGCCGATCGCCTTCTCCTCGGTCTCCTCGACGGTGCTGGCGAGGCCGAGGTCGGCGATCTTGACCGCGCCGTGCTGGTCGAGCATCAAGTTGTCGGGCTTGATGTCGCGGTGCACGATGCCGAGCGACTCGGCGTAGGCGAGGCCGCTGGCGGCGTCGCTGACCACCTGCAGCGCGCGATCGACCGGCATCGCGCCGTTCTGCTTGAGCCAGCCTTCGAGCGAGCCCTGCATGACCTCCATCGCGAAGAAGTAGGTCTCGCCGTCGTTGTCGACGTCGAACACCTGCACGACGTTCGGATGCTGCAGCTTGGCCGCGGCGCGCGCTTCGGCGACGAACTTGGCGACGAACGCCGGGTCCTTGGTGCGCTCGCGCGACAGCACCTTCAGCGCCACCTGCCGGTGCAGGCTGGTCTGCTCGGCGCGGTAGACCATGCCCATGCCGCCGCGGCCGAGTTCGCCGAGGATGCGGTAGCCGGGGATCGTCGGCAGGCCGCGCTGCTGCACTTCGCCGAAGGCGATGCGCGTGGTGCCGATCTCGATGACGTCGCCGTCCTGCAGCGGCGTCGCTTCGATGCTGTCGCCGTTCACGCGCACGCCGGGCGCCAACGCCTTGAGGCCGAAGCCCTGGTCGCGCAGCGCCTTCACCACGGCGTGTTGCGCGGCGACGCCGGCCTCCTGGATGCGCAGCGCGCAGTCGGCGCCGCTGCCGAGGTAGGTCGGTTTGTCGCGGTCGAGCGGGACGACAGTGCCGGCCTGCGGGCCGGTCTCGACGGTGAGTCGCACGGGACGGTACTGAGGGGTTCCGGGGCGTTCGAGGGGGCGACGCAGTATGGCAGAGGCCGCGGGGTGCGGCGAGAGGCGATTGTGGGCGATGGGGCATCGCCGGCGATCGCGGTCGGACCTACGGTTGGCGCATGGTGTACGCGTTCGCTCGCGTGGTGTCCGGGGTCGGCTGCGTCCTGCTCGCAGCGTGTTCGGCGCTGCGGCCCGAGGACGTGCCGGAACCGGCGGCTGCGACCGCGGCGGCAGCGACGGCGAACGACGCTGAACGCGCGCAGCGTTTCCCCGGCGCGGCTGCGTTGCTGCGCGGCTTCGACTTCGCCGGCGAACGGCAACTGCGCGACGGCGACACGCTGCTGTTCGGGGTCACCGTGCAGGACGGCGAGCGCAAGCAGCATCGTCTGCTCCAGCTCGTCGTCGAACGCGAAGACCCGGAGCTGAAGACCGCGTTGGCGACGTTGTCGCGCCCGGTCGGCACCAGGAGGATCGCGGGAAAGTCCGAGCAGGTCGCGAGGCTCGTCGTGCTCGAGCGGCCGACCCGGAAGCTGCAGGTTGCGCTGCGCTTGTTCGAAGCCGACGGTCGTGAGTTGGCTCATTCGCGCCTCGACACGATGGACGTGCACCTCGAGTCGAGCTTCGTCGCCGCCGTGCAGGCGCTGCGGCGTGGCGACGCCGTTCAGCAGCAGAACCAGCAGCTGGTGGTGCACGCGCAGCTCGGCGCGATGGCGACGATGCTGGCCAACGACCCCGTGCTGAAGCAGCTGCTCGCCGAGGTCGCCAGCGTGCCTTTCGACCTGCGTCTGTTGTGGCGGCGCGAGTTGTCGCTGGAGTGCTACGGCGACAAAGCCGTCGACGTCGAGGCGGCGGCCGACGTCGCGTCGCCGACGCAGGCGCGCATGGACCTGCCGTTCGACCTGTTCCTCAACGATTCGCTGCTGGTGCGTTTGTCGGTTGCGATCGCCGAGCCGTACGGTCCGACCGCGGCGGTCGCCGGCATCGTGCGGCTGCTGGCGCAACAGGCCGATCGCCCCGATCGGCAGCTGACGCTCGAACTGCTGGCGGCGGCGCGAGGTCCGCAGTCGGAGTTCGCTGCGCACGGCACGGCGGCGTTCCTCGGCACGTCCGACGAAGGCGTCGGGCTCGCCTTCTCACCCGATGCCCGCTGGCTGGCGCTGCCCGGTCCACTCGGCACGGTTGAGCTGCGCGACCTGCAGCAGGCGGATCCGAGCGTGCCGTGCCGGTTGCTCGGCGCGTTCCAGACGGTTAGGGCGCTGCACTTCCTCGACGCACGCACGCTGCTGGTCGCGCGCGGTGCGGCGGTCGAGTGTTTCGACTGTACGAATGCGGTCGTCGGCGGCGAACTGCGGCCGGTGGCGAAGCTCGCCTCCGAACGAACGGACTCCGGTTCCATCCTGGCCATCGAACCAGCGGGGCAACACGCGGTGTTCGTCGGCTGGTCGGGCGCTGGGGTCGAGCGGTGGACGTTCAACAATGGCCTCGAGCCACTGCTGCGCGAGGTGGTGCGAGCCGCGACGTTCGAGTCCGTCGAGGTCGAAGTCGATGGCGTGAAGCAGAAGGGACGTTCCTGGCTGCACCCGCCCGCCGGTTGGCTGCTCGGTGGTGGCGACGCCGATCGCTGCGTCGTACGCGTGGTGACGTTCACGAAGCCGTCAGCGGTCGATTCGTTGTGGCAACGCCAGGCCGACGGCACCTGGAAGGAGCAAGAGCTGCCAGCGCTCGCGAAGGAGAAGCAGTGGGGGCGTCGTGCCCGTTGGCGCCGCGATGGCGATGTCGAGGCTTGGGACGAAGTTGCGTTCGGCACGATGCTCGCGCGACCACGCCAGGGCGGCGCGCATGCAGCTGTCGCCGGCGTCATCAGCCTGACGACGGCGGGCACGCGGTTGCTCGGCACGTGCCACGACAAGTCGGAGTTCGTGCACGGCTTCTCGCCGGACGGCCGCTT
>CANGSN010000418.1 GCA_947455805.1 Planctomycetota bacterium | reverse complement strand
TGGAAGCGAAGCAGACCAGCGAACGCGCCGGCGAACTGCTCGGCACCGGCGAGCACCTCGCCCAGGCGGCGGCGCACGTCGAATCGTGCTTCTGGCCGCCGCCGGACGTCGACGACCGCGACATCGTCGCCATCGGCGACGGCGGGGAGCCCGAGGTTGGCGCCGAGGCGGGCGATTCCCGGCCGAACGAGCCAGGGGCCAGCCAGCCTCAGGACGCCACGATCACCAACGAAGAGCTCGACGCCCTGCTGGCGGAGTCGGCGCCGCGCTGAGTCCGGTGGCATGGCCGCGACGTCCGTGCAAGTCGCGGCGATCGGTGGCAACATCACGCCCCGCATGGCGAAGACCTCGGACCCGTCCAGCAGCCACTCCAACCCTCTCGGCGACGAACTGCGCGCCACGCGCGCGGCGAAGCCTTGCGTGCTCGTGATCTTCGGCGCGACCGGAGACCTCACCAAGCGCAAGCTGGTGCCGTCGCTGATGGGGCTCGCCAAGGACGGCCTGCTGCCGCCGGGCTTCGCCGTGGTCGGCTTCGCGCGCCGCGCCTGGAGCGACGAGGGCTTCCGCACCGAGTGCGCCGACGGCGTGCGGCAGTTCGGCCGTTCGCAGACGCCGGAGTGCTTCGACGCGCTGGGCGACGCGTTCACCTTCCACCAGTCGGACTTCGGCGACCGCGCCGGCTACGAGAGCCTGAAGAAGAAGCTCGAGCAGATCGACCGCTCGCGCGGCACCGCCGGCAACCGCATCTTCTACCTGGCGACGCCGCCGAGCTCGTACTCGGCGATCCTGCAGAACCTCGCCGCGACCGGGCTGTCGACCGAGAAGGACGGCAAGTTCGCGCGCGTCATCGTCGAGAAGCCGTTCGGCCGCGACATCGCCACCGCGGTCGCCCTGAACGACCAGGTGCGCGCGGCGTTCCGCGAGCGCCAGGTGTTCCGCATCGACCACTACCTCGGCAAGGAGACGGTGCAGAACATCCTCGCCCTGCGGTTCGCCAACGGCATCTTCGAACCGCTGTGGAACGAGAAGTTCGTCGACCACGTGCAGATCACCGTCGCCGAGTCGATCGGCGTCGGCTCGCGCGGCGGCTACTTCGAGGAGAGCGGCATCATCCGCGACATGATCCAGAACCACCTGATGCAGGTGCTGACGCTGGTCGCGATGGAGCCGCCGACGTCGCTGACCGCCGACGCCGTGCGCGACGAGAAGGTGAAGGTGCTGAAGGCGATCCGCAGCTTCCGCCCCGAGGACGTCGACAGCAACACGGTGCGCGCGCAGTACACGCGCGGCTCGTTCGGCGGCGAGGAGGTCAAGGGCTACAAGAACGAGGAGGGCGTCGCCGCCGAGTCGGTGACCGAGACCTACGCGGCGGTGCGGCTGCACGTCGACAACTGGCGCTGGGCGCGCACGCCGTTCTTCCTGCGCTCGGGCAAGCGCCTGCCGCGCCGCGTCACCGAGGTCGCGATCACGTTCAAGCAGCCGCCGCTGTCGCTGTTCGACGGTGGCAGGTGGCAGACGCCGAACGTGCTGCTGCTGCGCATCCAGCCCGACGAGGGCGTGGCGCTGCGCTTTGGCGCCAAGGTGCCCGGACCCGACGTGCACATCCGCGACGTGCGCATGGACTTCCGCTACGGCACCGCGTTCGCCAGCGAGAGCGCCGACGCCTACGAGCGCCTGCTGTTCGACTCGATGCTCGGCGACGGCACGCTGTTCGCGCGCGCCGACGAGGTCGAGGAGGCGTGGCGCATCGTCGACTCGATCGTCGCCGGCTGGAAGCACAGCGCGCGCCGCCCCGAAGAGTACGTCGCCGGCACCTGGGGCCCCGAGCGCGCCGACTCGCTGCTCGGCCCGGGCCGCACCTGGAGGAAGCCGTGAGCGGGCCTTCGCTGGTGCGCACGCCGACGCAGTCGGCGGAGTGGCGCAAGATCCACGACGGCATGCGCGCCTTGTGGAAGGCCTGCCTGCCCGACCAGCAGGGCGGCGACGTCGCACGTTCGCTGACGATCAACTTCGTCGCCGTCGCCGACGCCGACGCGGCCTCGGATCTGGCCTCGGTCGCGCAGCGCCTGCAGAGCCGTTCGCCGTGCCGCGCGTTCCTGGTGCTGCTCGACGACGCGGCGGAGCCGGGCCGCGCCGAACTGGCGGCGACGACGCGCTGCCACGGCAGCACGCGCGACATCGTGCTCGAGGAGATCAGCGTGCGAGTGCCGCCGCGGGCGTTCGGCCAGGTGCCGGGGCTCGTCCGCCCGCTGCTGATGAACGACCTGCCGAACCATCTCTACTGGGCGCGCACGTGGCCCACCGACGAACGCGACTACGACGCCGTCGCCAAGCTGTGCGACCACGTCGTCGTCGACTCGCGCCGCTTCGCCGAACCAGCCCGTCACCTGGCCGCGGTCGCGGCGCGCCGGCAAGCGGGCCAGCGCCTCAGCGACCTGAACTGGCTGCGGCTGCGGCCGTGGCGGCGCGCGCTGGCAGAGGCATTCGAGCGGCTGCCGTGGCAACCCGGCACCAAGGTCGAAGGCGCCGTGCGCTACGGCGCTTCGGCGACGGCCGCGGCGCACCTGCTGGCCGACTGGCTCGGCAGCCGCCTCGGCGCGCGGCTGGCACTCGAGCGCAGCGGCGAACCGACGCTGGCCTGCCCGGAGTCGGTGGTGCTGCGCACCGGCGGCTTCGAGATCGACCTCGCCATCGCCAGGAACCAGCTGCGGGTGCACGTCAGCACGCCGGAGCACTGCTACCTGCCGTTCACCGTGCCGGTGCCGCGCAGCGAAGACGGCGACCTGCTGGCGAACGCGCTCGACCAGGCGTGAGCGCACCCGCCATGCGCCGCCCGGTGTCGTCGCTGTCGCTCGTCTTCGCCCTCGCCGCCTGCGCCACGGCGCCGACCACGCGCCCCGACGCCGAGCCGCGGCTGACGACGCCGGACGAACTGGGCCTCGCCGCCGAGCCGTTCGTGCTGCCGGTCGGCGACGGCGACCACCTCGCCGGCTTCTGGCTGCCGAACAAGGCCGCGAACGGCCGCACCGTCGTGTTCTGCCACGACGAGGACACCGACGTCGGCTGCATCGATCCGTACTACACGTTCCTGCACGCGGCCGGCCTGCAGGTGCTGGTGTTCGATCCGCGTGGCTACGGCCGCAGCACCGGCAGCGCGAGCCTCGCGGCGTGGTGCGAGGACACCGTCGCGATGCTGCGTTGGTTGCGCGCGCGGCCCGACGTCGACGCGAGCAAGGTGGCGCTGTTCGGCACCGGCTTCGGCAGCCTCGCGGCAGGGTGGGCCGCGGCGAGCGAAGGGGTCGCCGCCCTCGTGCTCGAGCACGTTCCCGACACCGCGAGCCTGACCAACCGCAGCGACGGCCGTGACTACGCGCTGCCGCCGCTGCCGTCGCCGCGGCGCGAAC
>CANGSN010000417.1 GCA_947455805.1 Planctomycetota bacterium | reverse complement strand
CCGGGGCCGCGGCGGACGGCGCCGCCGGGCCGCGCGAGACGGTGCCGCGCTGGGCGATGCTGGGCCGCACCGAGCGGCTGCGGAGGACGATGCCATGAAGTACCTGACGCGATTGGGCGGCGAAGAGCGCGAGTTCGTCATCGAGCGCCATGGCGACGCGTTGACCGCGCGCTGCGGCGACACCACCTACGCGCTCGACCTGCAGCTGGTCGGTGACGGCACCACGTTCTCGCTGCTGGTCGACGGCAGGAGCTACGACGTGGTCGCCGACATCGACCGCGAGGAGGTCGCGATCCAGATGGTCGGCCAGCGCTTCGTCGTGCACGTCGAGGACGAACGCGAACGCGCGGCGCACGCGGTCTCCGGCCCGAAGGTCGGCGGCAAGCGCGAACTGCGCGCGTCGATGCCGGGCATCGTCAACGACGTCAAGGTGCAGGTCGGCGACGTCGTCGAGGAGGGCAAGACGCTGGTCGTGCTCGAGGCGATGAAGATGCAGAACCCGCTCGGCGCCGAGACGGCCGGCAAGATCACGCGCATCGTCTGCAAGAAAGGCGAAGCGGTCGCCGCCGGCGCCCTGCTGCTCGAGATGGAGTGAGCGGGTGCGCGCGGCCGGGTCCTCGCGTTCGCTCCGGCGCGCAGCCCTGCTGCTGCTCTTGCTGCTGCCGGCGTGTGCGCTGAGTGCGCGCCCGGTCGACGATACGCTCGGCGCGGACCCCGCCGACGAACTGCAGGGCCTCGTGCAGACCGCCCTCGCCGCCGTGCAGGCGACGCCATCCGATGCCGAAGCCCAGCTGCAGGCGAGCCGCCGCCTGTTCCAACTCGCCGACCGCACGCTGCAGCAGGCGACCGCCGCGTGGCTCGCGGCGCACGCCGAAGCATCGCGCGCCGACGTGCTCGCCGCCGACGACCAGGTCGACGCGGCGGTGCGCCAGGACGTGGTGTCGTTGTGCACGCGCGGGCTCGAACTCGCCGACGCAGCCGCCGCCGTGCGCCCCGACGACGTCGCCGTGCGCCTGCACCAGGCGCTGCACCTGTCGCTGCTGGCGTGGGCCAACGGGCCGGCGCGTTCGCTGATGGCCGGCTACGGGCCGAAGATGGTGAAGGCGATCGACCAGGCGCTTCTGCTCGACGCGCGGCACGACGGCGCAGCACCGCTGCGGCTGCAGGGGCGCTTCCGCGGCCAGGCGCCGTGGCCGTACGGCGACGTGCCGAAGGCGAAGGCGGCGCTGCAGCAGGCGTGCGAGGTGGCGTCGCTGCCGGTGAACCACCTGTTCTTCGGCGACGTGCTGCACAAGGCGGGCGACGTCGAGGCCGCCGTGCAGCAGTGGCAGCAGGCGACGACGGCGGCGGCCGACGAGTCGACGCGCTGGTCGGCGGAGCTGCTGCACACGCTGGCGCGCGCGCGCCTCGCCGGCAAACCGTGATCGTCTCGCCGCCGGCCCGCGTCAGCGGTCGCCGACGTCGAGCCGCAGCGTCATCGTGTGCGTCTGGCCCGGTGCCAGCTCGAGCGCTCCGCCCTTCACGTTCGCGGTCTCGATGCAGCAGAACTGCGTCCAGTCGTCGGCGGCCATCTGCGACAGCTTCGCGGTCTTCGCCGGCCAGGGATTCCAGACGATCGCCGAATGCGCGTTCTTGCTGTGCAGCACGACCGTGCGCTGCAGCGCCGGTGCACGCAGCTCGAGGCGATCGGGCGTGCCGTGGAACACGCGGTCGGTCTCGGCGCGGAAGTGCAGCGGAGCGCGTGGATCCCAGCCGACCTCCGGCGCCGTCGCGGTCTCGGTGCAGCGCACGCCTTCGAGGCCGTGCACCGTCGCCGTGTGCACGTCCCCGACGGCGAAGTAGGTGTGCAGCGCCTCTTCGCAGCGGAACGGCGCGTTGCCACGGTTCTCGATGGTGAGATCCAGCCGCAGGCCGTCGCGCAGGTCGATCGCGAAGCGCAGCGCGAACGCGTGCGGCCACAGCGCCTGTGTCTTCTCGTCGTCCTGCGTCGCCAGCACGACGCGCGGACCCGGCTCCGCCGCGGCGACGCGCCACTCGAGCGTGCGCGCGAAGCCGTGCGCCGGCAGCTTCTTGTCGGTCGGATGGTCGCCGAACCACGGGAACACCAGCGGCACGCCGCCGCGCACCGGTTTGCCCGCCGCGTACTCGGGCTTGCTCGCGGTCCACAGCACGGCGCGATCGCCGCGGTGCCACGACAGCACCTGCGCGCCGCACAACGCGACGAGCACGCGCCCGCCCGCGCCGTCGAGCTGCAGGGCGCTGCGGCCGCCGGGGTCCTTCGTCGCGGTGATGCCGGTCGGGAAGTTCTGGCTCATCGCCGCATTGGAGCGCGGGCGCGCATTGCTTTCCGCATCCGGCTCGGCTACGAGACCGCGCGTTCCCCGCGGGGAAGTCCGGTGCGAACCCGGCGCTGTCCCGCAGCTGTGACCGAGGACGAACGCGAACGACGCCACTGGTGCGGCCCGACGGCCGCGCTGGGAAGGGTTCGCCAGTAGGACGATCCGGGAGCCAGAACATCCGCGTGGAACCGGCGCCGAGAGGGCGTCGTCCCACTGCTCCTCGTCCGCGGCGCGAACGACGCCTCGCGAGTCATGAAACCGTTCCGTCAAGCGATCCGTTCGCACGGCGCGCCGTTCCCGGCCCGCCTCGTGGCCGCAGTCCGTTCCGGGCTGCTGGCCGTCTCCGTCCCCGCTGCCTTAGCACTCGGCCCGGTGCCGCTGCTGGTCGGCTTCGCCGCCGGCTCGCTGCTGCCGGCGCAGAGTCCGTTCGCGTCGTCGGTCGTGTCGTCGAACACGAACGGCGGTGCCGGCGGCGGCATCTTCAACCCGAGCAACGCGCTCGGTGCCCCCGGCGGCGCCACGAACGTGCACTCGCTCGGCATCGGCGGCCAGCTGACGCTGCAGTTCGTGCCGCCGATCGTCGACCGGCCCGGCGCCGACCTGATCGTCGGCGAGAACCCGTTCCGGCTCGCCGGCACGTGGTGGCAGACGTTCGCCGAGGACGCGTTCGTCGAGGTGTCGAGCAACGGCGTCGACTTCGTGCGCTTCCCGGCGCGCTACTTCGGCGCCGCCGCGTCGCCCGGGTCGTTCGGCACGGTGCCGGTCGGCGCCTACCAGAACCTCGCCGGCCAGACGCCGGTGCTGGCCGGCCCGCCGGGCATCGACGCGCAGGACGTCGTCGAAGCCGGCGGCGACGCGTTCGACCTCCGCGACCTCGCCACCGAACCGCTGGTCGGCAACGGCACCGTCGACCTGCAGGCGATCGCCTACGTGCGCCTCGTCGACGTGTTGAACGGCAGCTCGCTCGATGCCGCCGGCACGACGATCTTCGACGCCGGGAGCGGCAGCGCCGACATCGACTGCGTCACCGCGATCCACCAGCAGGGTGCTACCGTCGGCAGTCCGCCGCGCAT
>CANGSN010000416.1 GCA_947455805.1 Planctomycetota bacterium | reverse complement strand
GGCTGCGAGCCGATGCCTGCGGGACGAGCGACGCCGGCGGCGATGCTGCCGGGGCGCGCCATGGCACGGCTCCTTTTGGCGCGGCGGCCGACGGCTGTCGCGAACCTCGACACCGTCGATGCCGCCGCGGTGCACGCCGCGATGGTAGCGACCCTCCGACCCGAACGAGCCTGCTGGCACACCTTGTTGCCAGCCCCTCGCAGCGATCGGGCCTGGCCGGGTCGCTGATCTCGCCGCGACCGGTTCGGGCTGCAGCCGCGCCGGCGTCGCGGCCGATGATGGGGGGCGCGTCGGCCGGAAACCGGCGCCGTACCACCGAACGCAGACGATGGGCTTCATCAACGTCGCCGAGCGCACGATCAACGCCAAGCTGGTGTACTACGGGGTCGGCGTCGGCGGCAAGACGACGAGCCTGCAGCAGGTGCACGGCATCCTGTGCCCGCGCAACGAGGTCCAGCTGGTGTCGATCAACACCGAAGAGGACTCGACGCTGCTGTTCGACTTCCTGCCGATCAACCTCGGCCATGTGGGGGGCTTCAAGATCCGCATCCAGGGCTTCACCGTGCCCGGCCAGCCGAAGTATCGGCAGATGCGCAAGTACGTGCTGCAGGGCGCCGATGCGGTGGTGTTCGTCGTCGACAGCCAGCGCAGCCGCCTGCAGGAGAACGTCGAGTCGCTGCAGAGCATGCGCGACAACCTGCGCAGCAGCCCCGGCACGTCCGAGGACGTGCCGATCGTGGTTCAGTACAACAAGCGCGATCTCGGCGACATCCTGACGGAGGAGGAACTCGACCGGGAGTTCCGCTTCCGCAGCGACATCCCGTCGTTCCCGTCGGTCGCCACCGAAGGCCATGGGGTGTTCGAGGCGTTCGTCGAAGCCGTGTCGATGCTCGTCGAACGCAAGGTCGCGCTGTACGGCCTCGGCCGCGATCGGGCATCGCCGAGCTACGTCGCCAACGGGGTTCGCCAGAAGCTGTGGTCGATCTGCGACGAAGTACGCCGCTCGCGCACCGTCGTCGGCATCGCCGACCTGCCGCAGCAGCGGCTTGCCGTGCCGGATGCGCCCGAGGTCCCGACGGCCACGAGTTCCGAGGAACCGCCGGCGCCTGCCTCGGCGTCGCCAGCGGAATCGGCAACTGCCGGGGACGCGAGTGGAAGCCAGGGTGCGTCGTCCGGTGAGGAGGACTTCGATCTCACCTACGAGCTGCGCGAGACTTCGGGGGCGCAGCCGAGTCAGCCGTCGCAGGTGATCACCGACGCCGAGCTCGACCTGGCGCTCGGCGAGGGCCTGGAGCCCGCTGCTGCACCGCGCGTCGAAGAAGCCGATCCGTTGCTGTTCGACAAGACGGTGCAGTCGAATCTCGAACTCGCGCGCCGGTTCGGCGAGCTCGACGAGAAGCGCTTGCTGCTCGAACGCAAGGTCCAGGAGCTGGTCGACGTCGCCCAACAAACGGTGCACGACCTGAACCGCCCGCTGAGCGCGATGCGCCTGATGCTGGCGACGATCGACAAGGGCTACCTCGGCGAGGTCGCGGCCCCGGTCAAGCAAGCGGTCCAGAACGGCCTGCTGGCGTGCAGCCAGATGGAGCGCTTGGTGCGCGACCTGCTCGACAGCTCGCGTCTCGACCACGACGGCGTGCACCTGCAGTTCGCCGAGTGCGACCTGACGCTGTTGCTGGCGGACGTGCTGCGCACCCTGCGCTACGAGATCGAGGAGCGCGACGTGCGCATCCGCATCGAGCCGATGCCGGTGGTGAGGGCCGATGCCTGGGCGCTGACGAAGGTGTTCATGAACCTGCTCGGCAACGCGATCAACTACAGCGCCTCGGAACGCCCGGCGTCGATCCGCGTGTTCGCCGAGGATCGCGGCGACGAGTGGCTGGTCGGCGTGCGCGACAACGGCATCGGCATCCCCGAGGCCGACCGCGGCCGGTTGTTCCGGCGGTTCGAGCGCGGCAGCAACACCGGCGGCATCAGCGGCACCGGGCTAGGCCTGCACATCGTCAAGGAGATCGTGCAGGGCCACGGCGGCATGGTGTCGTTCGACTCGGCGGTCGGCGACGGCACGACGTTCTGGCTGCACCTGCCGAAGGTGCCGGTGCAGGCGCCGCATTCGTCGGTGAGTGCGACGGCCGAACTCTGCGACCTCTGAGCCTCTGGTCGCCTGCGGCCGCGGCAGCCTTGGGCACGGAGCCCGACTCGCTGCGAGCGAAAACGACAGCGGCCACCGGTTTCCCGATGGCCGCTGCTTGTGGTACCTCCGGAAGGGCTCGAACCTTCGACCCGCGGATTAAGAATCCGCTGCTCTACCAGCTGAGCTACGGAGGCGCTGGTTGAGGGCGAGGACGGTAGCGAGATGACTTCGCATGTGCAAGCACTCGCTGACGAGGTTTGTGCGCGCGCTTGACGTTCGGTGCACGACGCGGCAGACTCTTCGCCCCGCATCGAGCAGCGGACGCTGCACGATGCGCATGGTGGTTGTAGCTCAGCCCGGTTAGAGCACCAGGTTGTGGTCCTGGGGGTCGCGGGTTCAAATCCCGTCAGCCACCCCATCTTTCTTTCTCGCGCGCTCCTTCTGTCGCGCACTGTGCCGCGCAGCTGGTTCCTCGCTGCGCAGGCCGGTCCCAAGGTGGACGCCGCGGCGCGAGGCTGTGCGAGCGTTGCCGCGGCCGCATCCGCCGGCGACGTTTTTTCTTCGCTGCGCGAACGCCGAGCAGGGGCAACTCGCTGCCCACGACGTGGCAGAATCCTGCCGCGCGGAGGCACGGTGTCGAACGACTTCGAGAGCAAACTGCAGGCAGCGGCGTCCGGCGATCGGGCTGCCCACGACGAATTGTTCGCCAACAACCTGCCGGCACTGCTCGCCTACCTGCGCAGCAAGGTCGGCGGCGAACTCGCCGGCCGCGAGTCGGTGCGCGACCTGGCGCAGTCGGTGTGTCGCGAAGTGCTGCGCGACATCGGCAAGCTCGAGTTCGGCAGCGAGGAAC
The DNA here is from genome assembly GCA_947455805.1 of Planctomycetota bacterium. Taxonomy (GTDB): domain Bacteria; phylum Planctomycetota; class UBA1135; order UBA1135; family UBA2386; genus UBA2386. The sequence goes on along the minus strand of CANGSN010000416.1, from coordinate 438 downwards.
AGTTCCGCGCCTACCTGTTCCTGCAGGCATCGCGCAAAGTCGTCGATCGTTACCGCTACCACAAGCAGGAGATGCGCGACCCGGCGCGGGTCGAGGCACTGCCGACCGACAGCCAGGAAGCCGACGTGCTCGGCACCCATGGCTCGCTGACCCCGTCGCGCGTCGCCGGCGCCAAGGAAGAGCTGACGCGCGTCGAGCAGGCCCTGCAGCTGCTGCCCGAGGCCCAGCGCGACGCCGTGCTGCTGTCGCGCGTCGCCGGTCTCGGCTACCAGGAGATCGCTCGGCAGAAGGGCATCACCGAGGCCGCCGTGCGCGGGCTGGTGGCGCGCGGCCTGGCGCGGCTCGCCGGGCTGCTCGGCCAGGACCGGATCGACGCCAAGGACGGCGACGCCCCGTCGACGCCGTGAAGTCGGTTCGCGCGCGCCCGTTCGCCGCCGG
>CANGSN010000415.1 GCA_947455805.1 Planctomycetota bacterium | reverse complement strand
TCGAGATGATGCGGAGCTGCCGGAGCGACGCGAGCAAGGTCTGGAAGGTGTTCCAGGAGGACGTCGAGAAGAACCCGACGCGGGAAGGCGTGCTGCAGATCTACGAGAGCTACCAGAAGCTCGCCGAAGCCACCGTCGGCTTCGGCCACTCGCTGCTCGCCGCCGAGATGTGGAACCTGGCGGCGGTCGTCGCCGGCCGCATGCCGAAGCCGACCACCGAGGACCGCAAGCGCACGCTCGGCGCGACCGAGGAGTTCCTGCGCCTGCGCAAGGACTGGGGCTTCACCGGCGACACGCACTTCATGCGCAACAGCGACTACGTCAAGGCCGAGAAGACGCGCCTCGACGACGAGGCGAAGAAGTCCGACAAGCGCAAGGCCGAGGGCTACAGCGCCGACGCCAAGGGCATCGAAGCGCTGGTCAAGGCCGGCGTCGCCGAGGCGAAGCACGAGCTGAAGTTCGAGCCGCTGGCCAACCTCGACGAGCTCGACTACGGGCCGCGCAACGGGCCGGTGCCGGCGTTCTGGAACCTGATCTCGCTCGGCAAGGAAGGCGAGCAGCGCAAGTTCGACTGGTTCAAGCGAAGCGACCTGTTCCTCGCGCGCACCGGCGCCGCCAAGTTCGCGATCTCGGTGCACAGCAACGAGATCAAGGATCTGGTCGAGGTCGACGTGTCGCCGAAGGCGAAGGTCTCGCCGTTCTGGCTCGACGCGGCGAAGAAGCAGCCGTACGCGATGGCGTTCTGGATCGGCTCCGACCGCGAGATGGTCAACGAAGCGGCGTGCAACCTGACGATCGCCCCCGAGGTCGCCAACATCTACTACCGCAGCGCCGCCAGCTGGAAGACGCAGGTCGGCGCCGACCTGGTGACGCTCTACGACGACGACGCCGACGGCACGCCCGGCGACGCCGATCCGTTCGCGACGCCCTGGAAGAGCGAGATGCTCGGCGTGCACGACGACAAGACCGACGGCGAGGGCACGCCGGTGCCGCTGCTCGACTCGATGCGCGTCGGCAAGGGGCCGCGCATGCCGTTCTCGGAGTTCGTCAAGCTGAGCACCGGTTGGCACTACGTGCAGGCGAAGGGCGACAGCCTGAACGTGCGGCCGCTGAACCCCGAGTACATGAAGACCGGCAAGCTGAAGCTGGTCTGGACCGGCTCGAAGAACGCGTCGCCGACGCAGCTCGTCGTGCGCGGCGCCGGCGACTACCAGAGCGCGTTCTTCGACCTCGCCGGCGGCAAGGAGGTCGAGGTCCCGGCGGGTGAGTACCACGTGCTGTTCGGGCGCATCGTCGTCGGCAAGGCGCCGCGCGTGCAGATGGCGACGCTCTACCGCGGCGACAGCGAGTCGTTCCTGGTCGAGGCCGGCAAGGTGAAGGAGCTGAAGATGGGCGGGCCGTTCACGCTGAGCTGGAAGCGCGACGGCGACGATCCGGCGGTGATCGACGCGCTGACGCTGATCGTCAAGGACGGGCTCGGTTGCGCCTACACGCAGTGGCACGGCCTGTCGCTCGCCTGCGACGTGCTGGCCAGCAGCCAGCCCGACGGCAAGGGCGCCAAGGTCGTCGGCAAGTTCATGCCGTTCACCGATGCCGACCTGGTCAACGAAGCGGCGAAGGTGCACCAGCAGCTGATGCAGCAGACGGCGTGCTTCCCGATGCCCGAGGGCTACAAGCAGGGGCCGCTGCAGTTGAAGGTGGATCTGCCCGCGGCGGGCATGAAGGTGCAGCTGGTGGTGAAGAAGCACCCCTGGTTCGGTGTCGTCCAGTCGCTGTGGAAGGGCCCCTGAACCAGCGGCCTGGCTGCCAGCCGCGGCGCTGTCTTCGGAGGTTCGCTGCGCACGACGGCGCGCTGGTCCGGCTGGGGCGCGGCGCTAGACTCCGCGCCGCATGTTGGACCTCAAATTGTTGCGCGAGAACCCCGACGCCGCGCGCGCCGGTGCCCTGAAGAAGCGCATGCCGGACCGCGCCGCCGCGGTCGATGCCGTGCTGAAGCTCGATGCCGAACTGCGGGCGCTGCTGCCGACGCTGGACGGCATGCGCAGCGAGCTGAAGAGCGGCAGCAAGGAGATCGGCAAGATGGCGCCGGCCGAGCGCGAGGCGTTCCTGGCCAGGCAGAAGGAGCGCAAGGCCGAGATGGGTGGGCTCGAGCAGCGCGAGAAGGCGCTGCGCGCCGAGCTCGAGAAGCAGCTGGCGCTGATCCCGAACATCCCCGACAGCGAGGTCCCCGAGGGCAAGGACGACAGCGAGAACAAGGAGACCAAGCGCTGGGGCACGGTGCGCACGTTCGGCTTCACGCCGCGGCCGCACTACGAGATCGGCGAGAAGCAGGGCTGGCTCGACTTCGAACGCGCCTCGAAGATGGCCGGCTCGCGCAACTACTTCCTGTTCGGCGACCTCGCGCTGCTGCACGACGCCGTGCTGCGCTACGCCGTCGACCTGCTGGTCGGCCGCGGCTTCACGCCGGTCGATCCGCCGCTGCTGGTCCGCGACTCGGCGATGTTCGGCACCGGCTTCTTCCCCGGCGGCGAAGAGCAGACCTACCGCGCCGAGCGCGACGAACTGAACCTGATCGGCACCGCCGAGGTGCCGGTGACGTCGCTGCACGCCGGCGAGATCCTGCCGGAGGACCAGCTGCCGAAGAAGTACGTCGCGCGCTCGGCGTGCTTCCGCCGCGAGGCCGGCACCTACGGCAAGGACACCCGCGGCCTCTACCGCGTGCACCAGTTCCAGAAGGTCGAGCAGGTCGTCATCGACATCGCCGACACCGCGCGCTCGATCGAACACCACCACGCGATCGTCAAGAACGCCGAGGACATGCTGCAGGCGTTCGAGCTGCCATACCGCATCGTCGCCGTCTGCGGTGGCGACCTCGGCGTGCCGCAGGCGTTCAAGTACGACATCGAGACCTGGATGCCGTCGCGCAACGCCTACGGCGAGACGCACTCGGCGTCGCGCTTCTACGACTACCAGGCGCGCCGGCTCGAGCTGCGCTACCGGCCGAAGGACGGCAGCAAGGCGATGGTCTGCCACACGCTGAACAACACCGTCGTCGCCAGCCCGCGCATCCTGATCCCGCTGGTCGAGAACCACCAGCAGCAGGACGGGACCGTGCGCGTGCCGGCGGTGCTGCAGCCCTACCTCGGCGGGCGGGCCGTGCTCGGCAAGCCGATCTACTGAGGAACGCGAGGGTCTCGGCATCGCCCGCCCGGTAGGAGCCGACGACCGCAGCGCTCGCGGCTCGACGGCGAGGACGGTGGGCCGGAGCGGGCCCGCGGCATCCTTCAGCGACCGCCGCCGAACAAGCCGCCGCCGCCGCCCGCACCGCCACCGATGCCGCGGAAGATGTCGGCCGGGTTGAAGCCAGGGGGCAACTGCGTCGGCGGCTGCGCGCCACCGGTGGCGCCGCCGCGGCCGCCGCCCTG
>CANGSN010000414.1 GCA_947455805.1 Planctomycetota bacterium | reverse complement strand
GGTGGTGGTGGTGGTGGTGGTGGTGGGCAAGGCAGCTTCTGGGACGAGATCGAAGAGAGCCTGCCGCAGGTGCTCGGCGAGGGTTCGTCGTTCGTCGTCAACCGCATCGGTTCCGCGATCCACGTCGAGGCGCGACCGAGCGGCGTTCGCCGGCTGCGCGAGATCGTCGGCACGACCATGGACCGGGCCAACAAGCAGGTGTCGCTGGAGGCCCGCGTGCTCGAGGTTCGCCTCGAGAACGAATACAGCCTCGGCATCAACTGGTCGTTGCTGCCCGGTCTGTTCAACAGCAACAAGACCGGCCTCGCCGCTGCCGGAGGCGTCGTCAGCCAGACCGCCGCGTCGGGCGGCACGGCCCTGACGTTCGGCATCCTCGACAACGCCGACTTCTCCGTCGTCGTCGACGCGCTGCAGACACAGGGCCAGGTGCGTGTGCTGAGCAGTCCGCGGGTGTCGACGCTGAACAACCAGTCGGCGGCCATCCAGGTCACCGATCAGGTGCCCTACATCCGCCGCGAGATCGTGACCCAGGAAGGCATCGCCCGCACCGAGTACAGCGTCGAGTTCGTCCAGACGGGCGTGATCCTGAACGTGCGCCCGTTGATCGGCGAGGATGGCCTGCTGTCGGTGTCGATCACCCCGTCGGTGCGCGAACAGATCGGCACCGTGGTCACACCCGACGGTTTCGTCACCGTGCCGGTGCTCAGCGAACGGCAGGCGACGACGACCGTGCGGGTGGCCGACGGCCAGGCGATCGCTCTCGGCGGCCTGCGCAGCACGCGCAAGAGCGAGTCGCGGCAGGGCCTGCCGTTTCTCATGAACATCCCGTGGCTCGGTCAGGTGTTCTCCAACACCGTGCAGGAGCGCAACGAGGTCGAGTTGATGATCATGCTGGTGCCTCGCGTGCTCGACGACACGTGGATCAGCGAAGAGGTCGAACGAGGTGCCCACCGGCTCGTGCAGCTGCGTCGCGGTTTCCAGTGGAACCCGATCCGATTCGAGGGCGTGCGGGCCGAGGACTGGTCCGGAGGCTCGCTGCAGGGCCGCGCGCAGGCCGCCGGCTCCGCCGACGTGCGCCTGCCCGACCACGCGCCGCAGCCGATGGCACCGGATCGCGGGACCACGGTGACCCGCAAGGGGCTCGCCGCGTTGTGGCTCGCGCGGGCGGAGGCCGCTCTGGCCCAGGGCGAGCCCGCGGCCGCACTGCAGGCCATCGAGAAGTCGTTGGCGCTCGAGCCCCTGCGCCGCGAGGCCTTGGTGGCCGGCGGCCTCCTGCACGAGCGTCACGGCGATCGCCTGCGCTCCCGCGTGCTGCTGGACCGGGCGATCGAACAGGGGGACGACGTGGTGGCGTTGACCGCCCGCGGCGCGAACGAACTGACCAGCGGTTCGGCGTGGTCGGCACGCCGCTACTTCGAACGGGCGCACGAACTCGGCAAGACGATGCTCACCGGCGCCAACCTCGCGGCGTCGTTGATCGTGCTCGGCAAGAACGACGAGGCGCGCGACCTGCTGCGCAGCATCGCCGCGCCGGCGGCGCCCCCGGAACTGCACGCCAACCTCGCGTTCGTCGAGCTGCAGTGCGGCTTCGTCGTCGCCGCCCGTGAGAGCCTGCTGCGCGCCCTGGCCGCCGGCGCCGATGCGCGCAATCCTCGCATCGTCGCCCTCGAGCGATTGGTCGCCGATGCCGAGAAGGCTGCGTCGGTGGCGGCCAGCCCCTGAGCGAGCGGGCGCAGTTCCCGCCGTCCCCAGGAGGTGGCCGGCTTGACGGGGCCGTGGGCAGAGCTATTCCTAAACCAACCTTAGGAATATGCGCCACACCCTAGCCTGCTGCTGGTTCGTGCTGCTGGTGGCGGTTGCCGTAGCCGCACAGGATGGCGGGGCGCCGCCGATGGGCGCCGCGCTCGATGGTTGGGCGTGGCGACCGCTGGTGCGGCCCGACGTCCCGGAGGTCGACGGGGCCCGATTCGTGCGCTCGCCCTTGGATGCGTTCGTGCTGGCGCAGTTGCGAACGCAAGGGCTCGAGCCGGCCGCCGAAGCCGACCGCCACACGCTGCTGCGGCGTGTCAGCTACGACCTGATCGGCCTGCCGCCGACCGCGGCCGAGGTCGCGGCCTTCGTCGGCGACAGCTCGCCCGACGCCTACGAACGCGTCGTCGACCGCCTGCTCGCGTCGCCGCAGTACGGCGTCAAGTGGAGCCAGCACTGGCTCGACGTCGTGCGCTACGCCGAGACCGACGGCTACGAACGCGACCGCAAGAAGCCCGAGGTGTGGCGCTACCGCGACTGGGTCGTCGACGCGCTGAACGCGGACCTGCCGTATGGCGAGTTCGTGCGCCGCCAGCTCGCCGGCGACGAGCTGCCGCAGCCGAAGGTCGCCGATCTCGTCGCCACCGGCTTCTACCGGCTCGGCATCTGGGACGACGAGCCGACCGATCCGCAGCAGCATCGCTACGACGACCTCGACGGCATCGCCGACACCACGGCGCGCGCGTTCCTCGGCGTGTCGATGGGCTGTGCTCGCTGCCACGACCACAAGAAGGACCCGCTGACGCAGCGCGAGTACCACTCGTTCCTGGCCTTCTTCGAGAACGTCAAGCCGTACGACCTGCGCGCGCGCACGGTGCCGCAGGACGGCGCCGAAGTGGCGCACGCGGCGGCGCTGGCGACGTTCGGGCAGCAGCGCGCGACGGCGCTCGACGGCCTGCGGCAACGCGCGACGCAGCGCTGGGACGAACTGTCGACGGCCGAGCAGCGCGAACGGCTCGAACACGCGCGGGCGCGGCTGCTGGCGTCGTATCCGGGGGATCGCGGCAGTGCGACGCAGCTGCTCGACGACGTCGGCGCGCGACACGGTGCGGTCGAGGGCCAGGTGGTGCAGGTCGATGGCCATCGCGGCCAGGCGCTGCGCTTCGACGGCGACGACGCGGTGGTGCTGCCGGTGCTGGTGCGCGACTCGTTCTCGGTGTCGTTCTTCGTGCGCAGCGATCGCCGCGGTGCTGGCCGCAACGACGATCCGCGCTGGTTCACCGGCAGCGGCCTGGTCGACGCCGAGGTGCCGGGCATCGTCGCCGACTGGGGCGTGGCGTGGCTCGGCGACGGCCGCATCACGGCCGGCGTCGGCGATCCGGAGACGTTCGTCGCTTCGCCGACCGGCCACCACGACGGGCAGTGGCACCACGTCGCGTTCACGCGCGATGCCGGCAGTGGTCGGGTGGCGCTCTACGTCGACGGCTCGCTGGTCGAAGCCGCGACCGGCAGCAAGGAACCGCGCAGCGCACCGCCGCGCATCGTCGTCGGCCGCGGCCAGCCCGGCGGCCACGGCTTCCGCGGCGATCTCGACGAGCTGCAGTTCTTCGGCCGCGCGCTGACCGAGGCGGAGGTGGCAGCACTCGCCCTCGAGTTGCCCGGCGGCCTCGCCATCGG
>CANGSN010000413.1 GCA_947455805.1 Planctomycetota bacterium | reverse complement strand
CGGGCGACGCTGGCGCGCACCAGCTCTTCGATCGCCGCCTCGTAGCCGCCGGCGTTCGGCGGCAGGCGCAGCTTGGCGCTGAAGCCGCGGCCGTTGACCGAGCGCACCTCGACCCGCAGTTCGCCGAGCTCGCTCGGGCCGGCGGCGAAGCCGACCCCGGTCATGCTGTGCGTCGGGCGCTCCATGGGTTCCAGCCGCTGTGACGACCGCACGGGATCACGACCGCGTGCGGCTACGGGGCTCGGGAGTCAGCGGCTCGGGAGTTCGCGGGTCGAGAAGTCGCGGATCAGGAGTTCCACGTCGCGGTGATCAGCAGCGCCGAGCCGCAGAAGATGGCGGCGAGAGTGAAGGTCAACTTGTTGATGCCGCCGCTCTTCACGCCGAACGTCTCGGCGCCCATGCCGCCGAACGCCTCGGCGAGACCGCCGCCCTTCGACTCCTGCAGCAGGATCAGGATGGTCATGAAGGCGGCGGAGAAGAAGAACAGGATCCAGGAGAGGACGTGGACGAAGTACATCGTTCGGAGCCGGCCGGCGACCGGCGGCGAGGTATGGGTTGGTAGAGTGAGGTGCGGAGCGGCTACGGCGGTCGGCGAACCGACCGCCTGGCAGCGATCAGTGGCGGTCGTACTCGATGATGGGCAGGAAGGTCTCGGCCTGCAGGCTGGCGCCGCCGACCAGCAGGCCGTCGACGTTCTCGATCGCCATCAGCTCCTTGGCGTTGTCCGGCTTGACACTGCCGCCGTAGAGCACGCGCAGCAGGTTGGCCGCGGGCTCGCCGAGGCGCTGCACCAGCCAGCGGCGGATCGTCTTGTGCGCGGTGGCGACCTGTTCGCTGTTGGCGGTCTCACCGGTGCCGATGGCCCACACCGGTTCGTAGGCGATCGTCAGCCGGTGCGCGTCCTCGGTGCGGACCTTCTCGAAGCCGGTCTCGAGCTGGCGCTTCAGCACGCGCTCGGTCTTGTTGCCCTTGCGCTCGTCGAGGGTCTCGCCGATGCAGTAGATCGGCAGCAGGTCGCAGTCGAGCGCAGCGCGCAGCTTCTTGCCCATCCACTCGTCGGGCTCGTGGAACACGTGGCGGCGTTCGCTGTGGCCGATCAGCACGCGGTCGGCGCCGACCTCGCGCAGCATGCGCGGCGCCAGTTCGCCGGTGAACGCGCCGTTGGCCTCGTGCCAGCAGTTCTGGCCGCCGACGCCGAGCGGCGAGCCCTGGGCGACGGCGCTGACGTCGGCCAGGTAGATCGACGGCACGAAGAACGCGACCTCGCGGTCGCCGCCGTCGCCGAGCCGGCCCTTGACCGTCTTGATCAGGTCCAGGGACCGGGCCCGGTCCAGGTTCATCTTCCAGTTGCCGGCGATGTAGGGTTTGCGCGAGCTTCGAGTCACGGTGCGATGACCTCGTCGTCGAGAGTGGTCGGCAGCGAGCCGGACCCCGGCCTGTCGCTGGCCGGCGCCACCGCGGCGGCGCCGCGGCACAGACGCCGACCGAAGAGTGGAAGGAGGCGGCGTACTTCGGTCATCAACTGCGCAAAATCCGCCGGCCGCAGCGCCTGCTTGCCGTCGCTGAGCGCGATCTCCGGCTGGGCATGAACCTCGATCAGCAGGCCGTCGGCGCCGGCGGCGATCGCCGCCTTGGCCATCGGCGGCACCAGCGACGACTCCCCGGTGCCGTGGCTCGGGTCGACCAGGATCGGCAGCGACGTGCGCTGCTTCAGCACCGGCACCGCGGCGAGGTCGAGCAGGTAGCGGGTGCTCGGGTCGAAGCCGCGCACGCCGCGCTCGCACAGGATCACCTGCTCGTTGCCTTCCTGCAGGATGTAGTCGGCGGCGTGCAGCAGTTCGTCGATGGTGGCGGCGGCGCCGCGCTTCAACAGCACCGGCCGGCGCTGCTTGCCGACCTCACGCAACAGCGGGAAGTTCTGCATGTTGCGGCTGCCGACCTGCAGGATGCCGGCGTGCGCGGCGACCAGCTCGACGTCGCGCGGATCCATCACCTCGGTGACCACCGGCAAGCCGGTCCGGCGGGACGCTTCCTCGAGCAGCAGCAGCCCCGGTTCGCCCAGTCCCTGGAACGACTTCGGCGAGGTCCGCGGCTTGAACGCGCCGCCGCGCAGCACGCCGGCGCCGGCCGCCAGCACCGCGTCGGCCACCGCCGTCAGCAACTCGCGGGTCTCCACGGCGCAGGGCCCAGCCATGACGACGAAGTTGTCGCCGCCGATCAGCAGGCCAGGGCCAAGGGCAATCGTCTTCTGCAAGAGGGCAGGTCCGGGTGGGGAAAAGCCGCGAAACAGTAGGGCTCGTCTCGCAGGGGGTCAAATGTCGGACCGGCCGACCGAACTTCATTCGCCGGCGAGCAAGGCCAGCGCCGCGAACGCCGTCGCCGCGGTCACCTGGTAGCTCGAGCCGAGGAAGTCGCAGAACGACCCATCGGACCGCTGCGTCGGGATCAGCTTCTGCCGCAGTTGGGCCCGGAACGGTTCCCGTTCGGCCGGCGGCAGCAGCTCGATGGCCTGGGCGCAGTAGTAGTGGCCGAAGAAGAAGAAGTAGCCCGCGTTGGCGTAGTAGGCCTCGTGCGGCACCGGCCGCATGCGGGCCACCGCCAGGAACCGGTGGTGCTCGAAGAACTGCTCGACCCCGCGCCGGATCACCACCGGGGTGATCGCCGGGTCGCCGGCCCGGTGCAGCGCCCAGTTGCCGACCTGGATGCGGCCGAGGCTGCCCTTCACGTCGTTGATGTGCTCGCCGCCGGTGACCCGCGGCACGGGCGTCAGGTCGTAGGAGTAGGCGCCGTTCGGCAGCCGGCACCGCTGCACGTAGCCCACGGCCCGCGTGTGCGTGCTGTTGTCCGGCAGCCAGCCGAGCTGCATCGCCAGATCCAGCGCCGGCACCACGGCCCCGGTCGAGAAGCTGGCCCCCCACTTCGGCCGCCGCGTGTACGGCGGGTCGTCGTAGTAGCCGAAGCCGCCGAGCGGCTCCTGATTCTTCGCCAGCCAGCCGGCGAACTCGCGGCCGCGGAACGCCACCGGCCCGCGCCAGGCGTCGGTCTGGAAGCGCTTGTCCATGGCCACGGCCGTGGTCGCCACCGTGCCGTAGATCCACCCCCACACCGCGTCGTTGTCCCAGGTCGAGCCGCGCTGCGTCATGCGGCAGTTGCACAGCCAGCGCACCGCGCGTTCGAGGGCAGCCCGCCGTTCCGGCGTCTCCTCGGCGGCCAGCAACGCCATCGTCGCCAGGCCGTGCGCTGCGACGCTCCAGGCGTAGTGGGTCTCGACCGCGAAGCTCGCTTCGAACGTCGTCTCGCACGACGTCGAACCCCACGAGCCGTCGTGGTTCTGCGTGCGCACGAAGCAGTCGACGGCGCGGTCGGCGGCGCGCTTTCCCGCCGCCGGCGTGCCGAGCTCGGCGACCGCGGCGTCTTGGGCCTTCGG
>CANGSN010000412.1 GCA_947455805.1 Planctomycetota bacterium | reverse complement strand
GCCGCAGCCACCGGGCGCTCCCGAGCTGCCGCCGGGGTCGTTCACCTGGCACGACGGGCACGACACGCTCGAGCTGGCGTTGCCGCGCCCCGGTGGTGCGGTCTGGCAACTGCGGCTGCGGCGGGTGCGGCCGGAGTCGTTCCCGCTGCTGCAGCGCGGCTTCCGCTGGGTGCAGGAACGTCCCTACAACCGCTGATGCCACCGATGCGCACCGCGGCGGAGGAGTCCGCGGCGTCCGGTCGCTAGAGTCGACCGCGTGACCACCGAGCTCGACCTCGCCACCGCGTACGACTTCGGCAACGCGCTGCTGCTCGGAGCCCTGCTCGGCATCGAGCGCGAGAAGCGGAACATGCGCGAGGGCTTCGGCGTCGCGGGCCTGCGCAGCTTCGTGATGTTCGCGATGCTCGGCGCGATCGGCGGCTTCCTGGCCGTCCACATGCAGATGCCGTGGGTGCTGGTCGCGACGATCGCCGCGGTCGCCGCGCTGGTCGTCGCCGGCTACCTGGCGGCGGCGAAGGCGCGGCCGCACGAACTCGGCTTGACCACCGAACTGGCGGCCATCGTCACCTGCCTGCTCGGTGCCTTGTCGACGAGCGGCCATCGCGAACTGGCGATCGCGCTCGGTGTCGGCATCGCGGCGCTGCTCGCCTACAAGCAGCCGCTGCACGACCTGGTGGGGCGGCTCGGCTGGGACGACGTGCTGGTCGGCCTGCGGCTCCTGCTGGCGCTGTTCCTCGTGCTGCCGCTGCTCGAGGACCGCGCCATCGACCCGTGGGGCGCGATCAACCTCTACAAGCTGTGGCTGCTGGTGCTGCTGATCTCCGGCCTGTCGCTGGTCGGCTACGTGGCGACGCGCTGGCTCGGGCCGGGACGCGGCATCGCCATCACCGCGCTGAGCGGCGGGCTGGTCAGTTCGACGGCGGTGACGCTGGCGATGGCGAAGCAGAGCCGCGACGAGGACGGCCACCCCGAACCGCTGGCCGGCGGCGTCGCGCTGGCGTGGGCGGTGATGTTCGCGCGCGTCGTCGTGCTGGCTGGGGTGGTGGCACCGGCGACGTTCGTGCGGCTGGCGCCGGCGTTCCTGGCGATGGCGGCGGTCTGCGGCCTCGCCAGCCTGTGGCTCTTGCGCGGCAACCCGGTGCCGACCAGTGCGTCGACGTCGCTGCCGGTGAAGAACCCGTTCTCGCTGCTGGCAGCGTGCAAGTTCGCGGCGCTGTTCGCCGGCGTGCAGCTGCTGCTGAAGCTCGGCCAGCAGCACCTGCCGCAGACCGGCATCCATGCGGTGGCGGCGCTGGCGGGCCTGACCGACGTCGACGCGATCAGCGTGGCGATGGCCGAACGCGCGAAGACGGAGCCGGCCGACCTGCCGATGGCGGTGGTGGCGATCGCGGTCGCCAGCGCCAGCAACACGCTGGTCAAGGCCGGCCTCGCGGTCGGCATGGGGCGCGGGCTCGCGCGCAGCGTGCTGCCGGTCGCGGTGGCGTCGCTGCTGGTTGGCGGCGTCGTGCTGTGGGCGACGTCTTGAGTCGCAGCGAGTCCCGCAGGCGCGGCCCCGAAAGCAGACGACGCGATGGTGCGCTCGGCACCACCGCGTCGTCGTGAGTCTGGCGAGCAAGTGTCGCCGGCGAGCGACCGGGCCCGCGAACGGGCCGCGATCGCCGAGACGATCAGCCCTTCATCGCCTTCTTGGCGGCCTTCTCGGCGCGCTTTTCCTTCAGGGACTTCTCGGGCTTCTTCTTCTCTTCCTTCTTGCCTTGTTGGCCCTTGGCCATGGTTGCCTCCGGTGGTCTTCGGGTTGAGGGTCCGTGCGTGGCCGCATGCCGCGCACGTTCGCATTGCGATCGACACAGATTGCTGTCGACGCGACGGAGAATCCAGTGGGCAGCATGTGGCATGCTGCGGCGCGTGAGCGAACGTCCTGTCGATCCGCCGCCGAGCCAGCCGCAACCGAACAACCCGCTGCACGGCGTCACGCTGGCGGCGATCCTCGAGTACCTGGTGGCGACGATCGGTTGGGAGGCGATGGCGCGCGCGGTCGACGTGCGCTGCTTCACCAACGAGCCGAGCATCACGTCGTCGCTGAAGTTCCTGCGCAAGGTGCCGTGGGCGCGCACGAAGGTCGAAGAGCTCTACCTGCGCACCAAGGCTCGGCAGCAGCGTTCGTGAGCCGGCCTCATCGGTCGGTGCCGGCCTGATCGACGCCGCTGCGCGGATCGGCGACCCGGCCGGTGAACAGCACGAGCCCGGTGCGCACACAGCGCAGCACGAACGCGAACGGCCGGTCGGCGACGAAGGCCTTCGGGTCGCCGGCGGGGGCCGCGGTGGGCTTCATCACCACCGCCGTCGCCGCCGCGGCTTCGACGCCGTCCTCGTCGCACTGCACCCAGGTCTGGTGCACGACCTCGGCGACGACCAGCTTGTTCGAGGGCTCGATGCCGCGGAAGTCGACCTCGCCGTCGCCGAAGGCGGCCCGCAGCCCCAGCGCCTGCAGCGGCTGCTTCAGCCGGTGCATCGACGCGGTGCGGAAGCGCGGCAGCTGCACGTGCACGCGGTCGTGTTGCATGGCCGCGAGGTGCTCGCCGGCCACGGCGGCGCGTTCGACCGCCGCCAGCTCGGCCCCGTCCTTCGGCACCACGAACTCGGCCTGCAGCGTGCCGCCGGCGAACGGCAGCGCGACCGCTTGCCACAGCGCGGTCTCGGCGAAGGCGAACTCCTCGGTGACGTGCATCGTCGGCACCGGCACCGTCTCCTTCGGCGTCAGCCGGAACGGCGCGTCGCCGGTGCGGCCCTTGGCGAACGGGTGCAGCCAGGCGCCCTTCAGCCACAGCGCGTTGGTCAGCACCAGAACGGTCTCGGCGTCGACGAGGTCCTTCGGCAGCAGCTCCGGGATGCGGGCGTTCGTGGCCTTGGCGATGTGCGCGTTGATGCGCTGGCGCGCGGCCTCGGGATCGGACGCGAAGTCGACGTCGTGCTGGCCGGCGAGCAGCGACTGCGTCAGCACGCGCACGTAGTCGGGCACCAGCGGCTGGCCCTGCTGGTTCCACAGGTCGTTGGCGAGTCGCAGCGTCGGCGCGTCGGCGTCCGGCTTGCCCTCGCTGACCAGCGCGCTCGCCCGCAGCAGCGCGTGCACGGCGTCGTGCAGCCGCTTGCCGCGCAGTTCCTTCGGCAGCTGCAGCACTCGCACCAGTTCGTCGTGGGTCGCGCCGCGGGCGCCCGGCTCGAGCAGCAGCAGCGCCAGCGCGATGCTGGCCGGCGAGGCGGTCGGATTGCCGCCCGGCTGCAGCTGCGCGTGCAAGGCGGCACCGAAGCGATTGCAGGCGGTGGCGAGCAGTTGGGCGTCGTCGGTCATGGGGGCGGGGTCCTGGGCGAACAGGCTCGCGCTGGCGAGCAGGAATGCGGAGATCGTCGTCTTCATGGTGAGCGTGGGGTCGGTGGTCGGGCCGAACGCCGCGG
>CANGSN010000411.1 GCA_947455805.1 Planctomycetota bacterium | reverse complement strand
GACGAACGCGATGCCGCCGGTGTTCGCGACCGTGGTCGCGGTCAGCCCGCACGCGCACCACACGAGCCAGCGCCGCGCGCGCGCCGCGTCGACGCCGAGGCTGTGCGCGCTGTCGTCGTGCAGCGTCAGCAGGTCGAGTTCGCGCACGCGCGGCACCACCATCGCGGCGAACAGCACGCAGCCACCCAGCGTGATCCACGCATGCTCCCAGTTGCGGTCGTCGAGCCCGCCCATCAGCCAGAACAGCACGCGCGAGCTCGCCGTGTAGTTGTCGTAGGTGAAGGTCACGACGAACGCCGTCAGCGCGCCGACCAGCGTGTGCAGCGCGATGCCGGCGAGCAGCAGCGTGGCGACGGTGAAGCGCCCGTGGCTGCGCGCCAGCACGAACACCAGCGACGTCACCACGGTGGCGCCGACCAGCGAGCCCAGCGGCACCATCAGCACGTGCTGCGCGGCAAAGCCGAAGACGATCGTCGCCGCACCGCCGAACGCCGCACCGGCCGCCGTGCCGACGAGATCGGGCGAGGCGAGCGGATTGCGGAACGTCGCCTGCATGACGGCGCCCGCCAGCGCCAGCGACGCGCCGCCGAAGATCGCGACCACCAACCGCGGCGTGCGCATGTTCGCGAACACGAAGGCATCGGCTTGCGCAGCTGCCTCGCCGCCGAACCAAGACCCGACCCAGGCGACGAACGCCGGTGCGCCTGGCGCTTGTCGCGCGAGCACCAGGAACGCCACCGCCAGCGCACAGAGCGCTGCGAGCAACAGCATCGGCGTGCGTCGGCGATTCACGGTTGCCCCCAGCGGCGCAGCGACTGCTGCAGGAACTCGACGGCGGCGACCAGCCGTGGCGACGTCGTGTTGAACAGCGCCCCGTGCACCGGCAGCACGCGCCGCCGCTCGACGCAACGCAGCAGCGGCAGCGCCGGGTGCTGGCCGATCCAGATCGGCAGGTTCGCCCCGTCCTGCGGATCGCCGTTGACGACGATCGCGTCAGGCTGCCAGCCGAGCAGCGCTTCGGCGTCGAGCTTGCGGAACGGCCCGACCCCGCGTTCGACCGCTTCGCTGCGCGCGCCGGCCGCGGCGACCACCGCCGCGAACAGCGAGCCACGGCCGTAGGTGTGCAGGCCGCCGTCGAGGTTCATCACGCGCCACGCCGCCACCGCCGGCGCGTCGGCGGCGAGCGCGCGCAGCCGTTCGTGCATGCGGAGGACCATCGCCGCCGCCTCGGCTTCGCGATGCACGACGCGCCCGATGCGCTGCACGTTCGCGGCGATGTCGTCGAAGCTCGCGGGATCCGCCGTCACCACCACCGGCACAGCGGCCGACGACAGCAGCGCCAGCGTCTCCGGCCGGGTGTAGGCGTCGCACAGCACGAGATCGGGCCGCACCGCCAGCAGTTGCTCGGCGTCGGCGCCGACCAGCGGCAATCCCTGCACGTCGCCAGCCACCAGCGAGAAGCGTGGATCGGCCGCGAGCACGTGCACGCCGGCGAGCCGTTCGCGCGGCAGGATCTCGAGCAGCACCTCGGTCGCCAGCAGCGACGCGGCGACGATGCGCTGCGGGGCGTTCGCCGGCCGCCAGTCGACCGCGGCCCAGGGTGCCGGCCGCGCACACGCGGCGAGCGAACACGCCACGAGCGACGACCAGGCCAGGGAACGCAGACGAACGCGCACCGCGTCATCATGGCCCGCTGCCGATGGCCCGCAACGACGGAGCCGCGGGCGCGACAGGGGAATCAACCCTTGGTGACGACCAGCCGCTGCACGACGCCGGTGGCATCGAACCTCACCACGAGCCCCGGCAGCGTCCACGTCGCCGCTGCGTCGCCCTGCTTCCTGCCGAGCTTCTTCTGCACCGCGTCGCGCGTCATGCCGTGCTGCACGCCTTCCTTGGTGCTGCCGGCGAAGCTCGCGCGCGTGAACACGGTGTTGAGCACACCGTTCGGATCGAAGTTGCAGGTCAGGCCGCCGCGGTAGGACGCGTTGTGGTTGTCGCCAGCGGACACGTATTCGAGCGGCGCGCCGAGCACCTTGTCGACGTCCTCGCGCTTGCTCTTGCCGACGGCGATCCCGGCGAGCCCCTGGCCGGCGATCAGCACCAGCGCCTTCGACGCCGGGTCGGCGGGCACCTTCGCCAGGTCGCTGGTCGGCGACTTCTTCGGCAGGTCGAGGCCGAGCTCGGGGCTGTGCACACGATGGCTGCCGTCGCTCGCCACCGTGGCGGTCAGCGTCCAGCGCTTCGACGCGTGGAACTTCACGCGGTCGAACAGCGAGCTGTCGCCTTCGTACGGCTGCAGCATGTGGAACAGCCGCTTGCGATCGAACGGCCAGTCCGCTCCCGCCGCCGTGCCGGGCACCTCGCCGAAGCCGACCTCGTACTCCTTGACCACCTCGCGCCGATGCGCGCCGCGCAGCGAGTAGCCGCCGAAGTGCTGGTCGGAGCCCTTCAGCGAGCCGCCGATCGTCTTGAAGGCCTCGACCTGGAACGTCACCTTCTCCTCGGGCTCGGCGTCGGCGGTCTTCCACGTGCGCTCGGTCTTCTTGATGCGCTGCAGCACCCAGGCGCGGTCGCCGAACGCTTCCTCGGTGGTCTTGTAGAACACGTAGAACAGTCGCCCTTCCTTGCAGGCGGCGACGGCGTAGGGGTTCG
The DNA here is from genome assembly GCA_947455805.1 of Planctomycetota bacterium. Classification (GTDB taxonomy): domain Bacteria; phylum Planctomycetota; class UBA1135; order UBA1135; family UBA2386; genus UBA2386. Next base: position 829 of record CANGSN010000411.1, on the reverse strand, counting down.
TCGGCTTGGCCAGGTCGAGCCCGACCTTGGCGGCCTCCTTGCCGATGTCGGAGGTCGCGATCGCGGCGACGTCGCCGCGGGTGTCCTCAAGCAGTCCGTCGAGCAACGGCACGAGACGCAGCTGCAGCGGCGCGTTCGCGCTGGTCGCGGTGGCCGACTGCGCCGGGGCCGCGACGACGAAGGCGAGGGAAGCGAGAACCAGCAGGTTCGTCCGGAGCATCATGGCGGGTGATGGTAGGGGGTTCGGATTCGCGGTCGGTCAGCGTCCTTGCGGCTTCTGCAGCGGCGGGAAGCTCGGCGGCTGCTCGGCATCCTTGGCGCCCTTCTGCTCGGTCCACGGCGCGTCGAGCAAGGCGAACGGTCCGATCGTCGCTTCGCTGCCGTCGGCGCGACGCACGGCCAGCGTCACCTGGTCGCCACCGAGCCGCGCGTTGACCAGCATCTGCAGGTGCGGGCCGTTGCGCACGGCGGTGCCGTCGACCGCGGTGACGACGTCGCCGGCGCGCAGCCCGTTCTTGGCCGCAGCGCCGCTGTCGGTCACCGCCGCCAGCTTGGCGCCCGGGCCGAGGTGCTTGCTCTCCAGCTTCACGCCGAGCCAACCGCGCTGCAGGATCTCGCCGCGCTGCATGCGTTCGAGCAGCGGCTTGATGTCGGCCAGCGTCGTCGCGAAGCCGATGCCGGAGTCGTACCACTCGATGCCGGCGTTGCGGCCCGCGGGCGACAGCGGGGCGGCGATGCCGAGCACGCGGCCGCCGATGTCGATCACCGGGCCGCCGTAGTTGGCTGGCGACGTGTAGGCGTCGACCTGCAGCGCGCGACCGAACAGGCG
>CANGSN010000410.1 GCA_947455805.1 Planctomycetota bacterium | reverse complement strand
TTCGTCGACGAACGCCGTGCGCCCCATCGCCGCGGCCTGCGTCAGCTGGCCGGCGAGCGGCGGCGGCGAGAGCGGCAGGCCGTAGTGCGCGCGGTCCGTGTGCGCGAGCACGGTGCCGTCGCGCCCGAGCAGGAACACTTCGGCGCCCGGCAACGACGCGCGCCCGACCAGCACGCGGCGCGCTTCGTCGAGCACCGCCTGCACCTCGGTCCAGCGCAGCAACGCGAACAGCACGCCGGGTGGCCCTTCCGGCCGCGGCACGTCGAGGGCGAGGCCGAGATGGTGACTGGCGGGGTCCATCGAGCGCAGCTCCTGGCCGCGATGCAGCAGCGGCGAACGCCCCCACGGCAGGAAGTGCCGGCCGCGCTGCGCTTGCACCGCCTGGAACCACGGTGCGTCGGCTACGCTGTCGGGGATGAGGGCGGCGCGGCGCGCGTGCGTGCTGGGGTCGAGCCGCAGCCCGTCGCGCCAGTAGGCGACGCGGCCCTCGGCGTCGGCGAGCAGCAGCAGGTCGAGGTGGTTGTCGAGCAGGTCGGGGACGAGTTCGACCTGTTCGCCGAACGCCGCGAGTTCGTCGGCGCCGTCGAGGGCCCGGCGCGCGATCTCGCGCACGACCGCGCAGGCCTGGTCGGTCGCCTGCAGGTGCGCCTCGATCTTGTCGGCGTGGTCGGCGGCGAGCTGCGGCAGGAACACGCGCACGACCTGTTCGTCGATCTGCTCGCGCATGCTGCGCACGCTGAACCAGCCGTAGCTCAGCAGCGGCAGGGCCGCGGACACCACCAAGGTGACCAGGAAGCGGCTGGCCAGGGAAAGGGCATGCACGGCGCGGATCATGCCCGTTCGGCGATCCGGTGCGCAGCGCCAGCCGGCATGCGCCGGGCGCGAGCCCTCACTCCGGCTGCTGCGGCGACTGCGAACCGGCACCGCCGGCGGCCTCGGCGGCCTTCTTGGCGATCGCGTCCTGCAGGCGCTGGATGCGCGCCTTGCCGTCCTTCCAGCCGGCGTAGTAGGTCTCGGCGGCGCGGTAGTGCTCGAGCGCCTTCTCCAGCTCGCCGGCGGCTTCGGCAGCCTCGGCCGCGGCCCACTCGGTGGTCGCGCCGTCGATGTCGACGCGCAGCCCGGCGATGCGGGCGGCCTCGTCGGAGAAGCCCTCGACCCAGTCCTTGGCCAGCGCCTCGTAGGCGGCCAGCGCGTCGGCCTTGCGGCCCAGCACTTCGGGGTCGCGCGCCGCCTGGTGGCGCTGCGCCCCCTCGAGCTGGCGCACCTGCATCATCAGCTCGCTGACCTGGCCCCGGGACAGCTCCGACTTCTCGAACGCCTCGCCGAGCAGCTGGCGGGCTTCCTCGAAGCGCGCCGCGCGCACGCTGACCTGGGCCTTGTCGACCAGCACGGACGCGGCGATCTCGCGTTCCATGCGGCCGATCTTGTCGGCGAGGCCAGGCGTCTCCGGGTCGAGCTTCTGCGCCTCGCGGTAGTGCAGCAGCGCGGCGCCGTAGGTGCCCTTCTTCTCGCACTCGGCAGCCACCTCCATCTCGCGCTCGGCGGTCTTGCGCATCGCCTTGCTGCGGACGTTGCGCGCATCCTCGCGCTCGGGCGCGTTGTGGATGGCGTTGCTGCTGTGGTAGTGGACCTCGACGTAGCGGAACTCCGGCAGCTTGCGCACGGCCTCGAGGAACTGCTGCTGCGCGCGCGTGGTCATCAGGTCGATCTCCTTCTTGACCTTGGCGACGCCGGACGAGGCACTCTCGAGGCCCGGCTCGATGCGCAGCGCCTCGCCATAGCTCGCCATCGCCTGCAGGAACTCCTTGCGCAGCAGTTGTTCCTCGGCCCGGTTGACCGCCCGGATCGCCAGCTTGTGGCTGGCCCGGTCGCGAAGGCTCTGCAGCTCGGGGTAGTTCGGGTCCAGTGCCTCGAGCTCGTCCAACGCCTGCAGGGCGGCCTCCATGCGCTCCTGGAAGATCGCGCGCCGCGCCAGATCGCGCAGGTACTCCTTCTTCGCCTTGCCATGGGCGGCTGCGAGGTCCTCGTCGACCGAGCCACCGTCGACCGCCTGGCTCGCGCGCTCGTCCTCCAGTACCTGGTAGGCGTGCATGTAGTCGCCGAGCCGCGCGTACTGGCGACTGCGTTCGATCACGTTCCGGGTGGCGCAGGCGCTCAACAGGAGCAAGGGCAGCAGCAGGCGGAGTTTCGTCATGGCGTCGACGGGTGGAGACCCCGGGCGGGGCCAGGAGGAGCAGTTCCCTGGGACTGGCCCAGAGGGTGCTATCTTCCCGACCATGACCGCGATGTCCACAGCTTCGACCCCGGTGTTCGGCCTGCGCGACTACGTCCACGCCATCGAGTCGGTGCTGGAGCGCCGCCCGTCCAACAAGGTCATCATCCGGGAGATCTCGCTGGCGACGAAGCAGCTGTGCGCCTCGGACCGCTGGCTGGAGGAACGGTTCCGCGTCGGCAACCCCGACTGCTACACACGGCACCTGCTGCACCGGGACACCAACAACCGCTTCGTGGTCCTGGCCCTGGTGTGGATGCCCGGCCAGATGACGCCGATCCACGACCACTCCTGCTGGGGCGTCATGGGGCTGATCCAGAACACGCTCGAGGAGATCTGCTACGAACGGCTCGACGACGGCAAGCGCCACGACTTCGCCGAACTCGACATGTCGCGCGGCACCGACGTCAGCCAGGGCGGCGTCGCCTACCTGCTGCCGCCCTACGAGGAGATCCATCGCATCGGCAACACCAGCAACAAGCCGACGATCTCGCTGCACGTCTACGGGCGCGACCTCGACGAGGTGAACGTGTTCGACCCGGTCACCGGCAAGGTCAATCCGATGCGCATCAAGTACTACTCGCCGGAGTGCGGAAAGACGCCGTTCGTGATCTGATCCTGCTCTGCCGGAGGGCGACCGGGATCAGCGATGCCAGGACGCCGCAACGCGGGGCCCATCCGCCGCGAGCGTGACACCCTCAGCCCCGCTGCGGCGTCCAATGGGTGGGATGCCCGCGCGCTGACCGTTGCCGCAACAGCCGGCGAAGCCATCTCAACCCGAGGCCGCTGGTCGTCCGATCATCGGCGCGATGGGCACGCCCAGCGACATCACCGACGAATTCGACGACGAATCTCTGCGACGGTCGATCGAGCAGGCTTCGACGACGGGCACCTGGAGGAACGATGCGGGCTTCGAGGACCCGAAGCTGAAGGAGATCGCGCAGAAGCTCGCGACGGCGCCGATCGAGAACTACGCCGAACGTCGCCTGCGCGAGCTGCAGGAGCGCGCCGCGCGCAAGGAGCAGAGTCTGGTGAAGGCGGTCGAACCGACGCGCTTCGCCGACGAGCCGGTGTTCCGCGACGATCCCGACGAATGGCGGGAGCGCGTCGTGCCCACGCCGAAGCCAGCTGCCCCGGCGGCGAAGCCACGGCCTGCGGCCGAGGCGCCGACGAAGCCGCCGCCCGTCGCCAGCGCGCCGGCGCCGATCGCCA
>CANGSN010000409.1 GCA_947455805.1 Planctomycetota bacterium | reverse complement strand
TCTGGTCCGACCGCCGCGCTCGGCGCACCGCGCTCGAGCACCTGGTCCGCCGCCACCCGGACTCGCCGCCCGGCGGCGAGGCGCTGCGCATCCTCGGCGACATGGCGTTCGCCGACGCCGACTACGTGCGGGCGCAGGAACGCTACCGCGACCTGATGCTGAACTACCCGGACAGCGAGTGGTTCACGCATGCGCAGTACCGCTTCGCGATGAGCGTCGTCGCCAGCCTCGAAGGCCCGGACTACGACCTCGACCGCATGGAGCACGCGACGCGCGAGCTGCGCGACTTCCTGGCGCGGAAGCCGGAGAACGCGCTGGCCGTCACCGAGGCCCAAACGGCCTTGGCGCAGGTGCTGGAGTGGCGCGCCGACCGCCACCTGCGCATCGCCGCGTTCTACCGGCGCGTCGGCAACGAGCCGGGCTACCGCCACCACGTGCAGGTCGCCGCCGGGCCGGAGTTCGCCAACACCTCGTTCGCCCCGGCGGCGCAGGAAGCGCTGGCGGCGATCCGCACCGCCGAGGCCGCGCCGGTCGGAGCCAAGCCATGACGCCGTTCGCTTCCCCCCGCGGCCGCCGCCGCCAGCACCGCTGGCGCACTGCGATCGCCGTCCAGGCCCTGCTCGCCGCGGGCTGCGGCTACACGGTCGGCTCCGGCCTGCCGGCGCGCGGCATCCGCACCGTGGCGCTCGACGTCGTCGCCAACGACACCTACCGCCAGCGGCTCGAGGTCGAACTGAGCCAGGCGCTGTCGCGGGAACTGCCGGTGTCGAGCGACCTCGTGCTTGCCGACCGCCGCCGCGCCGACGCCATCCTGCAGGTGGTGTTCACCAACGCCGACGAAAGCACGCTGGTCATCGGCGGCCTCGACTCGCCGGTGCGCGAAGGCGCGTTCGAAGGCCGCGTGCGCATGCGCCTCGTTCGCCCCGACGGCTCGCTGGTGCTCGAACGCCTGGTGCTCGACCGCACCGAGTTCCGCTCGCCGATCGGCGAGAACCTGACGTCGGCCCGCCAGGAACTGGTCGAGGACCTGGCGCGCAAGGTCGCGTTGGCCCTGACCGACGACTTCTGACCAACGCCCTGCCCACCCACGCACCATGACCGCAAAGAGCTCCTCCTTGCCGCCGCTGGTCGGCGTCATCATGGGATCCCGCTCCGACTGGGAGACGCTGCAGCACGCCAGCGCCACGCTGACCGAGCTCGGCGTGCCGCACGAGTGCCGCGTCGTCTCCGCCCACCGCACGCCCGACTGGCTGATGGAGTACGCCGCGACCGCGGAAGCGCGCGGCCTGCGTGCGATCGTCGCCGGTGCCGGCGGTGCGGCGCACCTGCCGGGCATGGTCGCCAGCAAGACCTGGGTGCCGGTGCTCGGCGTGCCGATCGAGAACGGCGCCCTGCGCGGCATGGATGCACTGCTGTCGATCGTGCAGATGCCGGGCGGTGTGCCGGTCGGCACGCTGGCGATCGGCAAGCCCGGCGCGATCAACGCCGCCCTGCTCGCGGCGGCGATCCTGGCGCCGTCGCACCCGGAGGTGAAGAAGGCGCTGGCGGCGCGGCGTGCGCGCATCACGCAGGACGTGCTCGACGACCGCGACCCGAGCCTGCCGGCCCCGGCGAAGCCAAGCGCGCCCACTGGCAAGGAGCCGCGCGGATGACCATCGCGATCCTCGGCGGCGGCCAGCTGGCCCGCATGCTGGTGCTCGCCGGCACCCCGCTCGGCCTGCGCTTCCGCTGCCTCGATCCGGCGCCCGATGCCGTCGCCGGCCACGTCTGCGAACACCTGTGCGCGCCGTTCGACGATCCGGACGCGTTGGCGAAGCTCGCGCGCGGCGCCGAGGTGGTGACGTTCGAGTTCGAGAACGTGCCGGCGGCGACCACCGAGCGGCTGCTGCAGCACGGGCCGGTGCGGCCGCATCCGCGTGCGCTCGCCACCGGCCAGGACCGGCTGTTCGAGAAGCAGCTGTTCCAGCACCTCGGCATGGGCGTGCCCGAGTACCGCACCGCACACACGCTGGCCGAACTGCAGGCCGCGGTCGCCGCCGTCGGTGCCCCGTGCATCGTCAAGACGCGCCGGCTCGGCTACGACGGCCGCGGCCAGGCACGACTGAAGCCGGGCCCCGAGCTCGCAGCGGCGATCGCCGCCGCGCACCGCGAACTGACGCGCGGCAACGACGGCGGCCTGATCGTCGAGCGCTTCGTGCCGTTCCAACGCGAGCTGTCGGTGCTGGCGGTGCGCTCGCTGCGCGGTGAGATCGCCGTCTACCCGCTGGTCGAGAACGTGCACGAAGGCGGCATCCTGCGGCGGAGCCGCGCGCCGGCCCCGGACGTGTCGACGGCGACCAGCAAGCAGGCCCACGACTTCGTCGCCGCGGTGCTGCAGGACCTCGACTACGTCGGCGTGCTGGCGATCGAGCTGTTCGACCTGGGCGGCACGCTGCTCGCCAACGAGATGGCGCCGCGCGTGCACAACAGCGGCCACTGGACGATCGAAGGCAGCGTCTGCTCGCAGTTCGAGAACCACGTGCGCGCGGTCGCCGGCCTGCCGCTCGGCAGCACGGCGATGGCGCACGGCCAGGCGACGATGGTCAACTGCATCAGCACGCTGCCGGCGCGCGACGCGGCGCTCGCCCTGCCGGGCGTGCATGTACACGCCTACGGCAAGCAGCCGCGCGAGAACCGCAAGGTCGGCCACGCCACCGTGGTCGGTGCCGACCGCGCGGCGGTCGATGCGCTGGCGGCGAAGGTCAGCGCCCTGCCGCCGGCCCGCGGCGAGTGGTGAGCCGGCGCGCCGGACGGCGCGCCGCGATCACTTCGGCTGGGCCGCGACCCAGGCCTTCTGGATCACCGGCGGCTGCGCCGGCACGCCGTTGCTCGAACCGTTCTTCTCGAGCTCCTTCAGCGTCGCGAAGCTGTCGTCGCCGACCAGCTCGCCCCAGATCGTGTGCTTGCCGTCGAGCCACGGCGTCGCCGCGAACGTCAGGAAGAACTGCGAGCCCTCGGTGTTCGGCCCGGCGTTGGCCATGCTCAGCAGGCCCGGCCGGTCGTGCTTCTGCGTGCCGCGGAAGTCGCCGGCGAACTTGTAGCCCGGGCCGCCGCGCCCGGTGCCCGCCGGGCAACCACCCTGCGCCATGAAGCCGCGGATGATGCGGTGGAAGATGATGCCGTCGTAGAAGCCGAGCTTGTTCAGGTAGACGCAGCTGGTCACGTGCATCGGGGCCGCGTCGGGGAACAGCCGCACGTGCAGCGCACCGACCGACGTCTCGAGGTGCCAGACGTAGTCGTACTGCGGCTCGAACACCTGCTGCGGCGGCAGCTGCAGGTCGAACTTCCAATCGCGCGCGCCGGTGTCGACCGGGTTCTTCGCCAGGAACGCGTCGATCGCGGCGAACGCAGCCGGCACGGGCTTCACCCCGGCCGGCGGCGGCGGCGCTGTCACGGTCACCGGCTCGGCCGGCTTCGGGGGCGCCTCGGCAGCGGCGGCCGGGGCGGGA
>CANGSN010000408.1 GCA_947455805.1 Planctomycetota bacterium | reverse complement strand
GCGGGCCGCGCCAGGCTGCGATCGGTTCTTCGTCCGTCGTCAGGGCCGTGGCCGCGAACGCACAACCGCGCAGCGAGCCGTCGGCTGCGATCGCGATTCCCCGCGTCGGGAGCGGGCACGCCGTCCAGGCGCTGTCCGTCGCCCGTTCGCCACCCGCGCTCCGCCGGGCCATGTCCAGGGCGATACGGTCCACGGGGCGCAGCTCGCCGAGATCGACCGCGGGACTCGAGGGCGCTTGCTGCTTGTCCATGCGGGTGGGAGGCGAGGCGGTCGGTCCGAGGCTATCGGCGTGGCGAGGGCGCCCCGGCGATCCGATCGTCTTGGGCGGCTCAGGATGATCCCGCGGCGGTGCCCTCAGTGCAAAGCCGCGTTTGCTTGGACCGTCGCCGCGGCCTCTCAGGGCTGCTTCGGCCTCGGGCCCGCTGGCGTCACCGTCCGTCCGGCGGTGGGATCTCCTGGAACAGGCCACGCCATCGGGTGTCCGCGAACGCCTCGACGAGCGCGGGCCAATTGGACACGCTGCGCCGCGGGTCCCGTTCGCCCGTCTTCTGCGACAGCCCGGTCAGTCGCTCCGCCGGCAGCCCGAGGAAGAGCTGTACCCGATGCACGCTGCTCTCGAAGTCGGCCGTCATCTTCTCGTAGCTGAGCTCGAGGATCGGCGTGGTGCGGAACGTCGCGCGGAAGCGCTCGACCATCTGCTGGTTGAACTCGAGGCCCAGCAGAGTCTCGGCGGCGTTCAGTTCGATCGCCTCGGCGCGTGGCTTCTGCCCGTCGGACTGAGCCGACCACCAGCTGCCGGATCGCATGGCACGCATCTGCGAGATCCAGCGCGCCACGGCGTCATCGCGCACGAGATGCACGATGCGCAGGTCCGGCAACGCCCGCAGGTGCTCGACGATCCGGTTCTCGGCGAGGCCGTGGTAGTAGAGCAGCTTGAAGCCGCAGGCCGCGACCCCGAGTGTCGCTGCTGCCTCGTGCAGCCGTTGGTGGCACGCTGCCGGGGACCGCAGGCGCAGCGAGAGGATCTCGTCCCGATCGACTCCGGTCGGCAGTTCGCAGTCGAGCTTGCCCTGCTCGATCTGTTCGGTGTTGAACAGCTCGCCGCAGGCCTGCACGCGTCTGTGCGACGACAGCATCTCGACCAGCAGGTTCGAACCCGTGCGCTCGGCGCCGGCGACCAGGAACGGGGTCGCCTTCGATCCGCGCATGCTGGCCTCGGCCGCGCCGGCGAAGGCGGCCCGCGGTCCCAGGTCGGCGCGCGTCCGCGACGGCTCCTGCCGGCGCAGTCGCTCGGCGACCCTCCGGGCCAGCTTCGCTTCCCACTCGCTCTGCTCCATGTCGAGCCAGCGCGAACCCGCGCTGGAGTCGCCGCCGAGGGCCTTGGCTATCGCCGAATCGCGGGTGACGACGAAGTCTGCGTGCCGGGCGTGCAGCGAGTTCAGCAGCAGCGTGCCGACGTCGTCGGGGCTGGCAGCGAACGTGACCCACACGCGCGGGATGCCGAGCAGCCGCGAGGCGATGTGGGCCCAGAGGCTGCCGGCGTAGCCGAAGAACGAGTAGATCATGTCCGGCGCCCAGCCCTGGAGCCAACGGGCGATGCTGACTCCGAGTCGAACCTCGAAGACGCCGAGCACCTCGTCGCGCGTCTTGTGCAGCACGTGCGCGAGCTCGTCGAGGAGTGCGTCGAGGCGCCGCGGTTGGGTGGCGCGGAAGTGGGCGGCGTCGGCCGCCTGCAGGAGGTCGCTGGCCTGGCAGAACAGGCCGTGGCCGAGCCACGCCTTCGTGCTTGCGTCGGTCGCCAATGGGTCGCTGGTCTCGCTCGCCGCGATGCGCAGCTCGGCGTCGAGCCAGTCGCTCTGCCTACGGACCATTTCGTAGGCGAAGACCTGTTCGTTCTCGGGAAAACGGGCGGTGACGATCGCGGCGACGCGGATCGGACGGCTGCGATCGAGAAAGCGGTTCGCGGTTTGTTCGGTCACGGCGAGCGGATGGGTCGGAACCGCGCCAACTCAGCGCGGAACTTGCCATAACGAGAGAGTGTCAGTCGGAAGGCCAGGGAATCTGACTCTTTCTTCGTCCCGTCTTCGGGGCAACATGCCTTCGTGCGCATCTCCCTGGTCATGCCCACGTGGAACGCGGGCCCCCTGCTCGACGAAGTGCTCGCCGCGGTCCGCGCCCAGCGGGCGCCGGCGTTCGACGAACTGCTCGCCATCGACAGCGGTTCGCGCGATGGCACCGTCGAGAAGCTGCTGGCCCACGGCTTCCGCGTGGCGTCGATCCCACAGCGGGAGTTCGATCACGGTGGCACCCGCGATCGCGGCATCGCGATGACCACCGGCGACGTCGTCGTGCTGCTGGTGCAGGACGCGACGCTGCAAGGCACCGACTGGCTGGCGAAGATGGTGGCGCCGTTCGCCGATCCGGACGTCGCCGGCGTCTGGTCGCGGCAGACGCCGCGGCCGAAGTGCCAGCCGGTGATGAAGCGGCGCATCCTCGGCTGGCCGGGCTGGGGCGACGGCGTGACCGTGAAGCGCCTGCCGCCGGGCGCGCGCCTCGGCGAGTTGCCGCCGTTCGAGCAGCTGATGCTGTGCGCGTTCGACAACGTCGCGTCGGCGATCCGGCGCACCGCCTGGCAGCGCTTCCCGCTCGGGCCGCGGCGGTTCGGCGAGGACGTGTTCTTCGGCAAGCGGGTGATCGAGGCGGGGCTGGCGCTCGCGCACCAGGGCGGGGCGGTGGCGATGCACAGCCACGACCGTTCGGCCTGGGCCGAAGGCAAGCGAACGTTCTGCGACCATCGCAACCTGCGCTCGCTGTTCGGGCTGGTCGGCATCCCCGACCGCGCCTGCCTCGACGGTGCCATCCTGCACGGCACCAGGGAACACTGCGACTACGTGAAGAGCCTCGGCCTGCCGGCCGACGAAGAAGCGGCGGCGCTGCGCTGGACGGTCGAGTACGTGAAGTGGCAGTGCTGGGGCCAGTACATGGGCGCCAAGGCGGGAGCCAGGCTGCCGAGCCCGGAAGGGGCGTTCCTGCGTCTGCTCGGCAAGCGCCTCGAACGCGGCATCGGCTGATGGCCCGAGTGCCCTCAGGCCTGCTGGCCTAGCTGCCGCCGCGGGCGCGCACCTCGCGGCGCGCCTCCGCCAGCAGCTCGACCAGGTGGTCGGCTTGCGCGGCGAGGTCGGTGCGCGCGCGTTCGCTGCGCTCGAGCCGTTCGTGCAGTTGCTGGTTGGACGTGGCGAGGGCGTCGAGCCGCTGCGTCATCGTGGCGAACGCGACGCGCAGCTGGGTCAGTTCGTCGGCGAGGCGCTGCAGGGCCGCGGCGGCCGGATCGGACGGTAGCGAGGGCACGGCGCCGACTATACCTTCGCCCGCTGCCAGCTTCGGCGCTGCATGAGCACGATCCTCGTCCTGTGTCCGTACGTGCCGCACCCGCCGACCCACGGCGGCAGCCTGCGCACGCGCGTGCTGCTCGAGGCGCTGCGCGGCGCTGGC
>CANGSN010000407.1 GCA_947455805.1 Planctomycetota bacterium | reverse complement strand
TCGGCGACATCCGTGTCGAGGGTCAGCTGCAGATACTGGTCGAACCATCGCTGGCGGGCTCCTTCCCCAGCGATGCGCAAAGCCATCGGCATGCCGCCCCGCAGCACGCGGTCGGCGTAGGCGGCTCGGTCGAGGCCACTGTCCGCCAGCGCCGGGGTTCTCCCACGCACGAGTTCCTCGACGAACGACTCGGTGGTTTCCGTGATCTCCCCCTGCGAAAGGGGCAGTACGGGGACGATCTGGGCGCGCCCGGTGAGCGCCTGTGCGATCGCAGGCACGCTGCCGTAGCGGGTCGAGCCGGCCAGCAGGAACTGGCCCGGCGAGCCGTCGCGGTTCAGCAGCGCCTTGACGAGGTCGAGAGACTCCGGCGCCTTCGCATACTCGTCGATCAGCACCGGTCGTGGCCGATCGAGGAATCGCATGGGGTCCGCGGTGAAGGCTTGCGCCGTGGATGGGTTGTCGAGGTCCACGACTTCGCGGCCGAGTTCGGCTGCCAGCGTGCGCAACACGGTCGACTTGCCCACCGCGCGCGGTCCGCTCAGCACGACGACCTGTGCGTCACGGAGCCGCTCGGCGGCGGTGGCCAGCGCGCGGCGGCGGACTTCGGTGCGCAGGGGCTTCGCGGGCTTCATGCCCGCAACCTAGCCTCGGAATCCTCGATTTCGAGCCACGATTGTTCCCGAATTCGAGGCGCGCGGACGCTCGATTTCGAGCGGCTGCGAGTCCCGCATGGTGGCTGCAAGCGACGTGGTGGTCGGCGGCGGTGCTCGTGGGCGGAGTTGCTGCAGCGGGCGTTGCCAAGACAGTCATCCAGCGGCCTCCTGCGGAGGCCTGGTCGGCAGAGGACTGAGCGACGTGCTGCGCACGTTCGGGGTCGAGGTGCTGGTGTGCCCGAAGTGCTGTGGGGTTCGGCGGGTGCTGGCGGCGATCCTCGATCCGGCGTCGATCGTGCAGTTGCTGCTGGCGATGGGGCTGTCGTCGGCGGTGCCGGAGCAGGCTGGGTGCCGTTCGCCGCCGGCGGGAGGCGGTGTCGTCTACGTCGACGAGGTCCCCACGGAGTAGCGGTGGGAACGGTGCTGTGACCTCGGGCGGGTCGTGGCGGGGGAGCGGTGCGTCCGGAGGGCGCAAAGCTGGCCGGAACGAGCCCGAAGCGGGCTCTTGCGAACGGCTGGACGGGGGATTGCGCGGGCCTGAGGATCCGCGATGTGGGTTCCAGGTGGTCTGGGACCGCAGCTTGAACTTCCTATCCCCCTGCGTCGCTCTTCGTCTTGCCATACGGCCCGGCCATCACCAGCAGCCCCTCGCGCGCCAGCCGCTGCATGTTGGCCATGTGGCCGCCGAAGATGCGCTGCGAGTCGTCCTTGCTCAGCGGCGCGGTGCGCGGCCCGGTCTTGAGCGGCGCGAGCACGTAGGTCTCGGAAGGCGCGGCCGCCGGCGCGCCGGCACATGCGGGCACGACGACCGGCGCGAGCAGTCCAAGCGCGAGGAGAACGGAACGGCGAAGCAAGAGACGCATCGCGGTGAGGATACGGCCGCGCCACGGCTGCAGCCTGCGGGATGTCCCCGACGAGCGGCGCGCATGCAGCGCCACCGCCCAGCTCCGGCCAGCTGCGCACACTCGCTCCCCGCCGCACCATCCCGCCCCGCCCGACGCGTTCGACGCCGGCGCCGCCCTTCACGGGAAGCAGATGTGGCTCCACACCGGCAGGTACACCGCCGCCCCGCCGGGCAGCGTCGGCGTCGCGAGGTCGACGACGGTCGCGCTGTGGAACGGCGCCGGGTACCACGCGGGCGCTGCGTGCGGCAGGTTGGTCGTGAGCTGGCGCGAGTTGCCGTACGGCGGCGCGCCACCGTCCACGCTCGCCGGCGGGCCGAATGCGCCCAGCCCCATCGCCGACCAGATCACCGACAGGCGCGGCCAGACCACGAGTTCGTCCTGCAGGTGGCCGAAGCCATACCAGCGGTCGATCGGGGTGACGTTGGGGCGCGCGTACCACGTCGCCGGCGCGTTCGGCACGTTGCGCCAGTCCGCCGGGCTCGCGAAGCACACGACGCGCGCGACGTCGCGCAGCTTGCCGATCACGCCGGCGTGGCCACCGCCCTGGCTGTGGCCGGCGACGACGACCTTCGACCAGTCCGGCTGCCCCGACGCCAGGTACGTCGCCCAACCTTCGCCCGGGTGGTTCGCGGCGAGCCAAGCGAGCAATGCGGTGAGCCGGTGGTCGATGCTCTCGACCGGACTGATCGCGAGCAGCGGCGAGAGATCCTGGCCGGTGAGGATCTCGCGGCGCGCGTCCCAGAAGGCGTCGGGGTCGAGGCTGTTGCCGCACAGGCTGCCGACGCTCGGCGTGTTCGGGTACATCAACCCGATCGCGTGGTAGCCGCGCGCGGCGCCAGCCGCGAGGACCGCCTGCTGGTTCTCGGGCTTGCCGCTGGTGCCGACCAGCAGGACGAACAGTCGGCCCTTCGCGACGACCGTCGGGGCCGGGTTGATGGCGACGTGGTTGTCGAGGAACGTCGTGATCGCCGGGTCGGTCGTCGCCGGTGGCACCAGCCGGGCCACCGACGGTGGCCCGATCGTGATGGCGACGTCGTTGTCCGACCACGCCGCGGCCCACGGCGCCGGCGTCGACAGATCGAGGTCGACCGCCTGCACGTCGAACGCGAAGCCGAGCAGGCTGAGGTCGTTGGGCACCGACACGGTCAGCGCGTCGGTCGTGCCGCCAGCGAGCACGTGCGCCGCGAACGGCACGGGCGCGAGCGGCGCCGGACCGAAGACATCCGCGGGATCGACGCGCATCTGCCCGGTCGCGTGCAGCCAGACCGGATCGAGTGGCGGCGGCGTCGGCACGGCGCCGGCGAACGGGCGCGCGACGATCCACAGGTTGAGCTTGCCGGACTGCGGCGCGGGAAACGTCTCGGTGATGGTCAGCGTCTGTCCGATGCCTGGCGTGCCGACGAGCGCCAGCGTGCGTCCCGTGCCTTGCGCGACGCAGGGCGCCATGGCCATGGCTGCGGCGCAGGCCGCGACGCCCGCGCGCGCGGGCCAACGGTCGATGCGGCTCATTTCGCCAGCACCTCGACGGCGTCGACGTCGCCGTGCAGCAGCGGCCGCAGCCCCTCGACCGAGAGCGTCGCCGTGGACTGCGCGTCCCCCTTCAGTTGCCAGTCGAAGAACGCCAAGGTCGCGCGCTTGACCATCGGCTGCACGGCGGCGCGGGTCGGCGACGGTTGCATGCGCCGGCTGGTCCCCGTCGCGTCGGTGAAGTCGAGGTGCGACGCGTTGGCCAACCAGACGAAGCGGTGGTCGCCGTCCGGCCAGCGGGCGAACGCGTCGCGCCGGTTGCGCGCCGGCTGGCCGGCCTGCTGGTGGTCGTCGTCGCCCGAGACGCCGAGCAGCGGCGCCTGCAGGCTGCCGAAGCTCTCGGCGACGAAGAACGGCTCGCCGACGCCCTGCGGCGACAACGCGACGCCGCAGCGCACGCGCGCATCGCGCAGGTCGGGGCCGAGGC
>CANGSN010000406.1 GCA_947455805.1 Planctomycetota bacterium | reverse complement strand
CGAGAACCTGAAGGGCACCAACCGCAGCATGCCGCTGCTGTCGGTGATGCAGTTCCTCGGCCGCATGCGCAAGCGCGGCACCATGCAGGTCGTGCTGCCCGGCGAGACGCTGACGTTCGACATCGAGAACGGCTGCGTGATGTCGGCCGCCAGCTCGAATTGCCCGCGCGACGAACGCCTCGGCGACATCCTGTGCGACATGGACGTCTGCACGCGCGAGCAGCTCGAACCGCTGGAGCTGCTCGTCGAGTCCGGCCAGGCCGCCGAGCGCTTCGGCCGGTTGGTGCTGGAGCACCAGCTCGCCAGCGACCAGCAGGTCGTCGCCGCCCTCGAAGCGCAGGTGAAGACGCGGTTCAGCCGCGCCTGCAAGCACCTGGAAGCGAGCTACGAGTTCGTCGAAGGCGCGCGCACGTCGGCGCCGCCGGTGTTCCCGGTGCAGCCGCTGCCGATCGCCTGAGCGGGCGACGGCAGCTTCGGCGGACTGCAGGTTGACCGTGCGCTGCCGGGCCGGCTAGACCGTTCGTCGTGACCGCCGAGCACGACATCGCGTCCCTGCGCGAACGCATCCGCACCGCCGACGACCAGTACTACAACCGCGGCCACAGCGACCTCAGCGACGCGGACTACGACGCGCTGTTCGTGCAGCTGCGCAAGCTCGAGCAGGCGCACCCGGAACTCGTCACGCCCGACTCGCCGACCCAGCGCGTCGGCGCGCCGCTGCCGAAGGGCAGTTCGTTCGCAACCGCCGCGCACCTGGCACCGATGGGCAGCATCGAGTCGCTGATGGCGGCCGACGAGGTGCGCGATTTCGCGGCGCGCGCGCGCAAGCTGCTGGCGCTGCCGGACGGTGAGCCGCTGGTGTGGAGCTGCGAACCGAAGCTCGACGGCGCGTCGGCCAACCTGCTCTACGAACACGGTGTGCTGGCGCGCGGCCTGTCGCGCGGCGACGGCACGCAGGGCGAGGACCTGACGCAGAACCTGAAGACGATCCGCAATCTGCCGCTGCGCTTCGCCGGGCCGGGCCCGTTCCCGGCGCGCATCGAGATCCGCGGCGAGGTCATCATGAGCAAGGCCGGCTTCGCCGCGCTGCAGGAGCGCGAGGAGACGAGCAGCGAGGGCCAGTTCCGCAACGCGCGCAACACCACAGCCGGCACGCTGAAGCTGCAGGACCCGCGCGTGGTGAAGCGGCGGCCGCTCGACTTCTTCGCGTTCGCGATCGGCCACGTCGAAGGCGTCGAGTTCGCCACGCACACCGCCCTGCGCGAGCAGCTGCGCGCGTGGGGCTTCGCACTCGCCGAGCCGTTCGCGATCGCCGCCGACGTCGAGCAGGTGCTGGCGTTCCGCGACGACCTCGAACGGCGGCGCGACGAGCTGCCCTACGAACTCGACGGCACCGTCGCCAAAGTCGATCGCTTCGACTGGCAGCAGCAGCTCGGCCGCACCTCGCGCACGCCGCGCTGGGCGCTGGCCTACAAGTTCGCGCCGCGCATCGGCACCACGCGGGTGCTGGCGATCGGCGCGCAGGTCGGCCGCACCGGCGCCGTGACGCCGGTCGCGCACCTCGAGCCGATCGAGCTGGCCGGCGTCACCGTGCGCAACGCATCGCTGCACAACTGGGCGCTGCTGCAGGAGCGCGACGTGCGCGCCGGCGACACGGTCGAGATCCAGCGCGCCGGCGACGTCATCCCCGAGGTCGTGCGGGTGCTGCTCGAACACCGTCCCGCCGACGCTTTGCCGCCGACGCCGCCGAGCGCCTGCCCGGTCTGCCAGGGCCCGCTGCAGCAGGAGGGCAAGTTCGTCTACTGCGGCAACCTCGACTGCACGGCGCAGCTCGTCGGCCGCATCGTGCACCTCGCCGGCCGCCGCGCGTTCGACATCGAAGGCCTCGGCCCGAAGCAGGTCGAACAGTTGGTGCAGGCGAAGCTGGTCGCGTCGATCGAGGACGTGTTCACGCTGCCGCCGAAGAAGCCGCAGCTGCTCGAGCTCGAGCGCTGGGGCGAACGCAGCACGCAGAACCTGCTCGAGCAGATCGACAAGGCGCGCACGCCGCCGCTGCACCGCTTCCTGCACGGCATCGGCATCCGCCACGTCGGCGAGTCGACGGCGAAGGACCTGGCGACGCACTTCGGTTCGCTCGAACGGCTCGCCGGCGCCAACCACGAGGCGCTGATGGCGGTCGACGGCGTCGGCGAGGAGGTCGCGGCCGCGGTGGTCGAGTTCTTCACCTCGCCGAAGAACCAGGCGACCTTGCAAGCGCTCGCCGCCGCCGGCGTCGTGCCGCAGCAACAGGCACCGCAAGGAGCCGGCCCGCTGTCGGGCCGCGTGTTCGTGTTCACCGGCGGCCTGTCGTCGATGTCGCGCGACGACGCCAAGGCCAAGGTCGAAGCGCTCGGCGCGCGCACCGCCGGCAGCATCGGCAAGAAGGTCACCGACGTGGTCGCCGGCGCCGACGCCGGCAGCAAGCTCGAGAAGGCGCAGGCGCTCGGCTTGCGCATCCTCGACGAAGCGGCCTTCCAGGCGCTGCTGGCGGGCCTATGAGGCGCCACCTCGTGCACGGACTGTGCGTGCTCGGCCTCGGGCTCCTGCTCGGGGCGCTGCTCTACGGCGCGTGGTTGCTGCTCGGCATGCTATGAACCCCGAACATCTGGTCGCGGCGCTCGCGGATCCGGCCTGCTACCCGCACGCGCCGCGCACCGTGCGCCTCGTGCAGACGCACCTGTCGATCGTCTGCCTCGTCGACCAGCTGGTCTACAAGCTGAAGAAGGCGGTGACGCTGCCGTTCGTCGACTTCGCGCCGCTGGCCGCGCGGCGGCAAGCGTGCCGCGACGAAGTGCGGCTCAATCGCCGCGCGTGCCCGGACGTCTACCTCGGCACGGCGTCGCTGCGACAGAGCGCCGATGGCGGCCTCCGGTTCGCGGCGCTCGGCGACGACGAGGGTCCCGACGATGTCGACGTGGCGGTCGTCATGCGGCGCCTGCCGCAGGAACGCATGCTCGACGAACTGCTGCGTGCGCACGCGGTGACCGGCGACGAGATCACCGCCCTCGCCGCGCACGTCGCGGCCTTCCATGCCCGCTGCGAGGTGCTGCCGCCCGCCGCCGGCGAGCAGCTCGTCGACGACCTGCTGGGCTTCGCCACCGCGAACTTCACCGAGCTCGCCGCGATCGCCGACCACGGCCAACCACCGCCGCTGCTGTCGGCGCTGCGCCTCGCGCACGAACGCGCGTTCGCCGCCCTGGCGCCGCAGCTGCGCGCGCGGGCGCAGCGCGGACTGTGCATCGACGGCCACGGCGACCTGCACGCCCGCAACGTCTGCATGACGGTGCCGCCGGCGCTCTACGACTGCATCGAGTTCGAGCCGCGCTTCCGCCGCGGCGACCAGGCGCTCGACGTCGCGTTCCTGCTGATGGACCTTCGGTATCGCGGCGCGGCCGCGCTCGCCGCGTCGTTCGTGCGCGAATACGCGAACGCGCGCGGCGACGCCGAGCTGCCGGCACTGCTGCCGACGCTGTGCGCCTACCGCGCGATG
>CANGSN010000405.1 GCA_947455805.1 Planctomycetota bacterium | reverse complement strand
CGCCGTCCTGACGCTGCCGCCAGCCGTCGCCGTGCAGCCGCGCCGCATCGTCGTCGGCGACGACCACGGCGGCGCCGTGCAGCAGCAGCGCGTTGGCGACCTTGCGCTCGCCCTCGTGGTCGTAGCGCTTGTTGTCGCACGGGAAGTTGCAGACGCCGCGGCCGGTGACCCACAGCGTGCTGCTGCCGCCGCCGTCGAGGTTCAGCGCCTCGCGGCAACCGAGGGCCAGCAGGATGCGCGCGGTCTCTTCGTGCGACGTGCCGGCGGCCTTCTCGGTGCGGCCGTCGAGCGTGAGCCACAGCACGCGGCCATCGGCGGTGCGGCCGATCGCACTCCGCGGATGGCGCACGGTCTTCTGCTTCGGTCCGTGGTCGAGCACCTCGCCATCGCGCAACAGGAACGGCCCCGCACCGAGCGCTTCGTGCACGTCCGGCCAGTCGCCGGCGGGACGCACCGCCAGCGCGAGGCGGCCCTGCGCGTCGACGCCGAGCGAGCCCTGGCCGGCGGTCGCCGCGTTCGCCAGCGCACCGTCGAGCCGCAGCAGGCCGACCGGCGCGCCGTTCTTCGTGTTGTAGAAGCCGCCGTTCAGCGCCGCGAGCGCAGAGCGCTGCGTCGCCATCGCGCTGGTCCGCGTCAGCGCACCGGGCGCCTCGACGTCGAAGCGCAGCCCGGCGGCCGGCGGGATCTCGAGCACGGTCAGGCTCTGCGGGCCCGCGAACAGGCGTTCGATCCAGCGCTGCCGCAGCCACACGCCGTCGCCCACTTCGTCGCTGCGCCACAGCGAAGCATCGGCGAGCGACGCCAGCACGGCGGCATCCCGCTTCGCATCGTCTGCCGTGTCGCGCTCGGCCTCGCGCCCGGTGGTGGGAGTCGCCGCCGGCACGTCCTGGGCGGCGAGCCACGGCGACGAACACGCGAACAGGACGGCGAACGGGCGGATCCAGGCTTCGGCACGGCGGCGCATGCTGCACATGGTGCGCGACGCCGCGCCAACGGACAACCCGCTCGGCTGCGGTTCGTGCGCTTCACACGCCCATGCGCGTCGCCAGATCGGTCTGCAGCAGGCGGTCGGGATCCCACTTCGCCTTCAGCGTGCGGAACTGCTGCACCGCCGCCTCGCCGTGCACGCGCGGGAACGACGACGCCTGCAGCACCGCGTCCTTCGCGTAGTAGAAGCGGCCGCCGGCGGCGAGCACGACCTCGGCCATGTCGCGGCAGTGCGCCCACAGCTGCTCGCGGCGACTCTTCTGCGCACTGACGGCGAAGTCCATCGCCAGCGAGTAGCCGTCGACGGCGTGCGTCATCAGGAACGGGTCCGGCTTGTGGCGCTTCAGCACGCCGAGGTACGGCACGAACCCGGTCTGGTGGCACTTCTCGATCAGCGTGCGCAGCACCCGTTCGCCTTCGGCCTTCGGCACGAACGGCTGGAACTGGATCAGGCCGCCAGGCTTCGTCATCCACTGCCAGCGCGGCACGTAGTCGAGCAGGAAGTGGAACGCGCCGTGCGACTGCAGGTAGGGCGACTTGCGCTCCTCGCGGAAGCCCGCCTGGAACTTCAGCCAGTTGACGAGGTTGACCTGGCCGAGATGCACGGCGCCCCACATGCCCGGCCACAGCCAGCCCTTCGGCACGAGGCCGAACAGCTTCGCCGGCACGTCCTGCAGCAGCGGATCGAGGTAGCGCAGGCCCTCGGGATCCTCGCCGGGTTCGAACTGGTCGGCGCGGTGCATCAGCCCGCGGCCGAGTGCCACACCCTTGCCGTGCAGGTCGAGCCACGACACGAGGTAGTCGGCCTCGCCCTTCATGTCCTCGAGGATCTGCAGGTTGTGCGCCAGGTCCTTGGCGACGATGCCCCACACGCGCAGCCGGCCGCTGTGCACGCGCTTCGTCTCGATCTCCAGCTTGGTGAAGCAGCCGAGCATGCCGAAGCCGCCGATCGCCGCGTGGAACAGCGCCGGGTCCGACTCGCGCGTGCAGCGCACCAGCTCGCCGCGCGGCGTCAGCAGCTCGAACGCGCGGATGCACTCGCCGAACGAGCCGAGCGCGAAGTTGTTCTTGCCGTGGATGTTCATCGCCGCGGCGCCGCCCATCGACACCGCCATGGTGCCGCTGACGACGCGCGGCCAGAAGCCGTGGCCGATCGCACGCCGCCACAGGTCGCGCACGGTCACGCCCGGTTCGACGGTGGCGACGCCGGTCGCCGGATCGAACGCGAGGATCCTGTTCATCTGCGTCAGGTCGAGCACCGCGCCGCCCTGCTTGGTCGCCGCGTCGCCGTAGCTGCACCCGGCCCCGCGCAGCGCCATGCTGCCGCCGTCCTTCTTCACCTCGGCGAAGGCGTCGGCGATCTGCTCGGCGGTGGTCGGGCGCAGCACGCGCGCCTTGCCGCCGACGCACATGCCGAAGCCGCGCACGTCTTCAAAGCACCAGGAGAGGGTGGCCGTGGTGGTCATGGTCGGATCAGCGGAGCGTGCGGGCGAGGAACGAGCGAGTGGGCGGACAGGCAAGGTTGCGAACGGTCGGTTTCGGCCACCCACCGCCTGTCCCTTCGCCGGGACGGCAATGCCGCGGCGCGACCGGTGTTTCGCGGCGCCCGGTGGCGGCGCGCGAACGGGCCGCGAACGGCCGTTCAGATCGACAGCTTGCGGAACACGAACGACGGGATGTTGCGGATCACGAACATGATCAACCGCCACTTGCCCGGCACGTAGGCGATGGCCTTCTTGCGGTCGCGGGCCTTCAGGATCAGGCCGGCGGCGGTGTCGGCGGCGATGGCGCCCTTCAGCTTCAGGCCGGCGGTCATCGGCGTCTCGACGAAGCCGGGCCGGATGGTCGTGACCTGCACGCCATGCCGCCACAGGCGGTTGCGCAGCGCTTCGAGCCAGGTGTCCATGCCGGCCTTGCTGGCGTGGTAGCCGGGCTTGCCGACGCGGCCGCGGTCCTGCGCGACCGAGCTGACGCCGACGAAGCAACCGGCCTTGCGGGCCTGGAAGCGGCGCGCCGCGGCGTTGCCCCAGGCCATGCAGCCGAGCTGGTTGACCTGCACCTGCTGCACGTCCTTCTGCAGGTCGAACTCGTCCAGCGCCACCGTCGGCATCACGCCGGCGACGTAGTGCACTTCGTCGACCGGCCCGAGGTCCTGTTCGATGCGGGCGAACAGCGGCTCGGCGGCGTCGAGGTCGGCGGCGTCGTGCACGTAGGCGAACGCCCCTTCGCGGCCGAGCACGTCGTTGGTGGTCGCGACCTGCGCGCGCAGTTCGCTCTCGCGGCGGGCGAGCATCGCGACCTTGCGGCCGGCCAACGCGAGACGGCGGGCGACCGCGAGGCCGATGCCCGACGAGGCGCCGACGACGATGCAGGTTCCGGAACGGGAGGGCATGACAGAAGGAAACGACGCCCAGGAGCCGATTGCAACCGCGCTCGGCGCCACGGCCGTTGCCACCGTGCCCACCCCACCGCATCATCGAGCCATGCGTTCGCTGTCGTTGCTGCTGTTCGCCGCTGCCGCTGCGGCCCAGGTCGAGACGCCGCCGGCG
>CANGSN010000404.1 GCA_947455805.1 Planctomycetota bacterium | reverse complement strand
GAACGGGCAGAACGGGGGCGCGAAGTCCATGTGCTCTCCTCGCCCGCACCGACATGGTGCGCGGCAGGCGCTATGTGTCTTGTCGCCCCTCCGCGGTCGCAGAATTCCTGCGATTCCCCCGCAGCACCAACAACCAAGGGATCAGTTTCCACGAGCTGGGTGATCTCCTTGCGGTGCGGTCCGGTGCGCAGCGTGCTGCCGTCGGCGATCCGGGACAGCAGCATCCAGGCGTTCACGCGCTGGTCGGCCGGGCTCGGCTCGCCGTCGTCGCGCGCCAGGTAGTGGCCGTCGGCGGCGCGCAGGTCTTGCAGCGGTTTCGGCAGTTGGGTGCTGGCGATGCTGCTGCAGGCGAGCATGGCGACGAGCAGCGGCAGCAGACACAGGGATGGCACGAGCGCCGGCAACGACTGCACTGGACGTGCGGTTCACCACCCGACGAGATGCCTCATCGCGCGCGCAGTCGTCAGAAGAACGTGCCGTCGAGCCGGAACACGACCGCGCCAAAGCGCGTCGGCCCTCCTGTCTGCGGTTGGAAGTCGAGCACGGTGCCAACGGTCGCGTTCGCCTCGTCGACCTGGCGCACCGGCGCAGTGGCGTTCGGATCGCCGAGGCGCAGCTCGACGGCGTTGCTGGTCACCAGCCCGAGGCTGTTCGAGCCCGGCTCGAGCACGACGGACTGACCGTAGACGGGGGCGCCGAGCAGCGCTGGCGCGTTCGGGATCGGCAGGCCGATGCGGGCCTCCTGGCCGCCGAGCAGGTTCGGCGTCCACGCCAACGGCAGCAGCACCTCGGGGCCGAGGTAGACCTGGTTGCCGGGGGCGCCGAGCGGCGTCAGGTCGATCGGCAGCGGCAGCGCCGTCGTGGCCAGGGCGAGCACGCCGGGCAGCGGCAGCGCCAGCAGTTCGCTGACGAAGTCGACCGTGCGACCGATGCCGAGTTCGACCGGTGCTACGACGTCGAAGGCGCCGAGGCTGGTGCCGCCGACCGTCAGCGCCAAGGTGTCGAAGCTCGCCAGGGGGCTGACCGTCAATCGCCGACGCGCACGAGCTGCAGCGAGTCGACGCGGAACCACGCCTGGCCGGCGATCGCGTGCAGTTCACACGCCAGCTCGACGCTGCGCTGGAACTCCGACACGCCGAACGCGCAGACCACCTGCTGCCACGCTGCATCGCCGCGCAAGCGCTGGCTGTGGTCGCCGTCGGCGCGCACCAACACGCCGCCGTGTTCGTTGCCGTCGCCGTCCTTCGGCGGCGGCACCACGCCGGCGCAGCGCACCATGCCGCGCAGTTCGTACTGGCCCGGGCCGAGCAGCACGCGCGTGTGCCAGTAGCCGCGCTGCGCCTCGGCGGTGCGCCGCTTGACGTCGATCTGCAGCGACGGCGTGCCGCCTGCACCCTTCTTGTCGAGGTCGAGGCCGTCGTGTTCGGCGGCCGGATGCCACGTTCGCAGCGCGAACGGCTTGCCCTTCTGGAGCTGCAGGGGCTTGGGCTCCGGCGCCTTCACCTGCTCCTGCAGGCTGCGGTAGCGCGCGTCGACGCGTTCGAGCAGGTCGCGCACGGCGTCCTGGTGCTCGCGCGCGAGGTCGGCGTCGACCGGGCGCAGCGCGCGCTGGATGCCATCGGCGACGGCCTGCACGCGCGGGGCGAGGCGCGTCGGTGCGAACAGCGGCAGCAGCGCCTTCAGGCGCTCGCGGTAGCGCTTGCGGAACGCCGGCTGCTGCAACAGCGCGCTGGCGACGATCGCCGGCGTGTGCTCGAGGATCGACGCCTCGGCGTCGCCGAACAGCTGGTCCATGCCGTGCGGCAGGAACACCGCCGGCCGGTTCGTCGGCAGCCAGAGCCGGTAGTTGTTGGCGTTCTTGCTGTAGCCGTCCCAGTGGCCGAGCATCGCCTCGAGCGCCAGGAAGTCGATGCAGGTCGACACGTCGAGCGCCTGCTGCAGCGCCGTGGCCCGCTTCTGGTCGACGCCGCGGCACAGTTCGCACAGCGTCTTCAGGTCGCTGCGGTCGTCGGGGCCGTCGCCGCTGTCCTTCTGCAGCTCGGCGTCGACGTCCTGGCAGAAGCCGCCGTCGTAGAGGTTGCCGTGCGCGTCGCCGAAGTTGCGCAGCAGGAACTGCTTGTCGAACGACTCGCGGAACACGTAGAGGCCGAGCAGGCGGTCGTCGAGGCGCACGATCGCATGGGCGACGCGCGGGGCCGGCTGCTTCGCGGCGCTGAACACGTCGTGGCCGATCCACTCGCACAGCCGCGAGCCGTCCTGCGCGCCGTTGTTCAGGTGGAAGCGGCCGAGCCCGTGGAAGCGCAACTTGTTGCCGAATTTGCCGAGGTTGACGGTGAAGCCCGGCCGCTCGTGCAGTTCCTGGAAGCTGCCGGCGGCGCCCTTCAGCTTGACGCCGACCTCGGCGAACGGCTCGCCGTCGAGCTCGAGCGTGGCGCGCGTGTACTCGCGCGGCTTCTCCTTCAGGCTCTGCCGGGCCTTGTCGTCGAGCGTGATCTGCACCCGCACCACCGGCGCGCCGGCGAAGAACGAACGCGCGGGATCGGGCTTCGCCGCCGCGTCCTGCTGGGCGAGCAGCAGGCCGGCGAGCGGCAGGGTGGCGAGGAGGCGCAGCATGCGGGGCGGCAGCGTAGCGGCGGGCCCAGCTTCGTGCTTCCGTCGCCATCGCCGGCCGGGTCTGCTTGCCGCCATGAGCAAGACACCCGATCACCACGATGCCGAGCTGGTCCTGAAGGTCTACGACCTGCGCCGCGAGCCGGTCATGCGCGAGTCGCGCGACGCCATCAACAAGGACTACTGGCCGCGCAACGAAGCCGAGGCGCTGGCCATCCTCGCCCCCGAGCACCCGCTGAACCGCGCCTACCGCCAGACCTCGACCTACTGGGAGATGGTCTACGGCATGACCAAGCACGGTGTCGTCAACACCGAGTTCCTGCTGGAGAGCAACGGCGAAGGCCTGCTGCTGTTCGCGCGCGTCGAGCCGTACCTGGCGGCGATCCGCGCGAAGACCAGCCCGCGCGCGTTCATGAACGCCGAGTGGGTGTCGAAGTCGTGCGAGCTGGCGAAGGCGATCATGACGACGTTCCGCGGCCGCATCGCGGCGAAGCTCGGCGCGAAGTGACGGGGGCGCCGTGGTCGCGACCCCGTTGCCAGGGCCGCGTTCGCCGCTAGCCTCGCGCCCCGAATGTCCTCCGGGTGGTTAGAGGAGCACGGCGAGAACGTGCTGCCGCGGCTGCGCAAACGCGGCGCCGAATTGTGGCGCAGCGGGGCGGTGGCGCTGCGTACGCCGGGCCGCGGCACGTGGTCGGCGAGCGTCGCCGACACCGGCCGTACGTTCGTCGCCGAGCTGCGCGACGTGACCGACCCGGCGGGTGCGTGGCTCGCGTGCGACTGCGGTGCCGACGAGCACGTCGGCATCTGCGAGCACCTGTGGGCCGCGCTGCTGGCGATCGAAGCCGCCGGCAAGAAGGCTGCGCCGACGCCGCGTCCGGTGGTCGAGAAGGCGGCGACGGCGGACGAGGATGGCGACGAGTTGGCTGGGGACGCGGCGT
>CANGSN010000403.1 GCA_947455805.1 Planctomycetota bacterium | reverse complement strand
GCGGCGACGAGCGGGCGGAACGGAACGGGCATGGCGCGAGGTTACGCGGCCCCGCGCGCGCCAGCGAGCGTGCGGCGTGTCGCACGAACGCACCAAGCTTCGTTCGTTCGCCGGGTGGTGGAGCCGGTGGTGGAGCCGCTGCGCCCGTCCGCCATACTGCGGCGATGCGCGCCGTCCTCGTTCCGTTCCTCCTGCTGCCTTCGTTGGACGCCCAACAGCCCGGCAATGCTGCTGCGCCGAGCGCCAACGCGCCGGCTTTGGCTCCAAAGCCCCTGTGGAACGGCCGCGACCTCGCCGGTTGGCACGGCCAGCGGCACTTCGATCCCTACAAGCTGGCGGCGATGGCGCCCGACAAGCTCGCGGCGATGCGCAAGGAGGACGACGCGACGATGGCGGCGCATTGGCGTGTCGACGGCGGCGAGCTCGTCAACGATGGCGACGGCGCCTACCTGACCAGCGATGTGAGCTTCGGCGACGCCGAGTTCCAGCTCGACTACAAGACGGTGGCGCTCGCCGATTCGGGCATCTACCTGCGCGGCTGCCCGCAGGTGCAGATCTGGGATACCACCGAAGCCGGCGGCAAGTGGAAGCTCGGCGCCGACAAGGGCAGCGGCGGCCTGTGGAACAACGAGAAGCACCCGCGCATGCCGTTGGTGCTGGCCGACCGGCCGTTCGGCGAGTGGAACCAGCTGCGCATCGTGCACGTCGGCGAGCGCGTGTGGGTGTGGCTGAACGGCAAGCAGACGGTCGCGGGCGCGGTGATGGAGAACTACTGGGACCGCCAACGCCCGCTGCCGGCGAGCGGGCCGCTGCAGCTGCAGACGCACGGCGGCGAGATCCGCTTCCGCATGGTGCTGGCGCGGCCGATCGGCGCCGAAGAAGCGGAGCAGTGGCTCTGCGGTGGCGACGACGCGACGTTCCAGCCGCTGTCCGACGGCAAGACGTTCGCAGGCTGGCGCGGCGACGTCGACAGCTACGAGATCCAAGACGGCGCGATCCGCTGCAAGGCGGGCAAGGGCGGCAACCTCTACACCGATTCCCGCTACGGCGACTTCACCGTGCGCCTGCAGTTCCAGCTGCCGCCCGGTGGCAACAACGGCCTCGCGATCCGCTACCCGGGCACGGGTGATCCCGCCTACGCCGGCTGCGAAGTGCAGGTGCTCGACGACACCGCCGCCAAGTACGAGAAGCTCGAGCCTTACCAGTTCCACGGCTCGGTCTACGGCGTCGTGCCGAGCCACCGCGGCTACCTGCGGCCGGTGGGCGAGTGGAACTTCGAGGAAGTGACCGTGCGCGGCACCCGCTACACCGTCGTGCTGAACGGCACGACGATCGTCGACGCCGACATCGCGTCCCTGCCGAGCAAGCTGAAGGACCACGCCGGCAAGAACAACCTCGAGGGCCACTTCGGCTTCTGCGGCCACGGCGACGCGGTCGCGTTCCGCCACGTGCGCATCAAGAAGCTGTAGTCGCGGCGGCTACTGGCGGACGGGGCAGGTCGAGCCGAGTCAGGAAGGCAGCGAACGGAACGCAGCGGAGGGCAAGCAAAAGGGGGAACGCAGAAGGGGAACCAGATCAGACTCCCGCCCGCCCTCCTTCGACCGCCAAGCCCGCTGCGCGCGTCCCGCCCGTTGTCCTACCCTCGCCGTAGCGTGGAACGGGCCGCGCAGCGGAAAAGCCACGAGCGTCTGCTCCGTCAGGAGCAGCCGCTCGTTCCGCCGCAGCTCATGCACTAGCGGCCAGAAGCAGCTGGCCATCTGACCGCCAAGCCCGCTGCGCGCGTCCCTCCCGTTGTCCTACCCTCGCCGTAGCGTGGAACGGGCCGCGCAGCGGAAAAGCCACGAGCGTCTGCTCCGTCAGGAGCAGCCGCTCGTTCCGCCGCAGCTCATGCACTTCAGGCAGGTGCCGTTGCGCACGAGGGTGAAGGCGCCGCAGCTGCCGCACGGGTCGCCTTCGTAGCCCTTCAGCTTGGCCTCGGCGATCTTCATGCGCGTCTGCCGCACCTGCAGCTGCTGCGTCGACGGTTCGGCGCGCAGCAGCGCCGCGTTGGCGGCGACGGGCGTGGTCGCGACCGGACTGGCTGTCGCGAAGGCCGTCGCCGTCTGGCCGTGCGCCTGCGGCTCGTGGCCGCGCGTGATGCCGCGGCTGTGCGGGTGCAGGTGCACGTTCTCGTGCAGCGTCGGCTTCGGCGTCTCGCTCTCGTAGACCGTCTCGGAGACGACCTCCTCCTCGGTGAAGTCCTCGTCGTCGAGGTTCTTCTGGCCCATCGTCGTGTTGCGCAGGTCCTCGCTGTGGACCTGGGCGAGCTCGTCGCGGCCGAGGTAGCTGATCGCCAGCTCGCGGAACACGTAGTCGATGACCGACGTGACCATCTTGATCTGGTCGTGGCCCTGCACCATGCCGTTCGGCTCGAAGCGCGTGAACACGAACGCGTCGGCGAACTCGTCGAGCGGCACGCCGTGCTGCAGGCCGAGCGAAACCGCGATCGCGAAGCAGTTCATCAAGCTGCGGAACGCGGCGCCCTCCTTGTGCATGTCGAGGAAGATCTCGCCGAGCGAGCCATCCTCGTATTCCCCGGTGCGCAGGTAGATCTTGTGGCCGCCGACGACGGCCTTCTGCGTGTAGCCGGCGCGGCGGTTCGGCAGACGACGGCGCTTGGCGATGTAGCGGTGCACGACGCGCTCGGTGATGCGCGCGGCCATGACCGCGGCCTCCTGGGTCAGCGCCGCCGGGGCGTCGGCCGCCGCCGCTGCTGATGACGCCGCCGCCGTGTCGTCCTCGACCATCGTGCTGAGCGGCTGGCTCAGCTTGCTGCCGTCGCGGTAGAGCGCGACCGCCTTCAGCATCAGCTGCCAGCCGATGCGGTAGGCGTCCTTGACGTCGTCGATGGTGGCGTCGAACGGCATGTTGATGGTCTTGCTGATCGCGCCGCTGATGAACGGCTGGACCGAGGCCATCATGTGCAGGTGGGCCTGGTAGGGGATGTAGCGCTGCCCCTTCCTGCCGCAGCGGTTGGCGCAGTCGAAGACCGGCAGGTGCTGGTCCTTGAGGTGCGGCGCGCCTTCGACCGTCATCGTGCCGCAGACGTAGTCGTTGGCGGCCTGGATGTCGGCCTTGCCGAAGCCGAGGTGCTTCAGCAGGTCGAAGCTCCAGTCCTTCATCTGCGTCTCGTTGACGCCGAGCTTCTTCAGCAGGTCCTCGCCGAGGTGGCCCTTGTTGAAGGCGAAGCTGATGTCGAACGCGCCCTCGAGCGCCTTCTCGACCTTCTGCAGCGCCGCGTCGTCGAAGCCGCGCTTCTGCAGCGTCTCGTGGTTGATGCAGGGCGCACCCGCCAGCGTCTTGCGGCCGACGACGTAGGCCAGGATGTCGTCGACCTGCTGCGGGCTGTAGCCGAGCTTCTTCAGCGCCGGGGCGATGCTGAGGTTGGCGATCTTGAAGTAGCCGCCGCCGGCCAGCTTCTTGAACTTCACCAGCGCGAAGTCCGGCTCGACGCCGGTGGTGTCGCAGTCCATCAGCAGGCCGATCGTGCCGGTCGGCGCGATGCAGGTCGTCTGCGCGTTGCGGAAGCCGTGCTTCTCGC
>CANGSN010000402.1 GCA_947455805.1 Planctomycetota bacterium | reverse complement strand
GAGCGCGTCGGCGTCGTGGCCGGCCAGCGCCAGCTGGGCGCGGCAGCCGCGGCAGAAGCAGGCCGACAGCGCCGCATCGAGCAGGCCGGACGGCGTGAAGCTCGCCTTGTCGTGGTGGCTCGAGTGCTTCCAGCCCATCGCGCCGAACGCCTCGAGCTCGATCGACTGCAGGCCGTCGTGCGCGACCACGTCGGCGACCAGCGCCGCCAGGTACTGCTGCACCGCCGGCTGCGACGGGCACAGCGCGTAGCTGGCGCGGTTGCCGAACGCGTTGGTCACACAGACGTCGGGATGCCGTTCGCCGAGCCGCGTGTTGTGCGTGCCGATCGTCCAGGCGCGCGTGCGCAGGCCGGCGGCGCGTGCGTCGGTGCAGAAGCGTTCGAGCGGCGACGGACCACGCGCGGGCACGTGCGACGACGGCAACGGCGCCAGCGCGCCGTAGTCGGCGCGCGGCCGGAAGTGCACGCAGCCGTCCTCGAGGAAGCGCACGGGGCCGTCGGGATGCCACGGCATCAACCAGCGCCCGTCGTGGTAGCTGACCGCCATCGCCACCTCGCCGAAGCCGAGGTCGCGCACACGGCGGAGGCCACCGTCGCCGGCGAGCGCCTCGAGGTCGAACGGATGGGCGTAGAGGGCGAGCTGCATCGATCGTCAGCGTAGGAATCGCGACGCGCCGCTCCAGGCCGATTTCCGGGCCGCGAGGCCGACGCCAGGGCTACCCTCCGCCGTCCCGATGCTCGCTGCCCCTGACTTCCAAGGCTCCCCGCTCGCCTGGCTCGGCTTCCTTGCCTTCATCGGCGTGATGCTCGCGCTCGACCTCGGCGTCTTCCACAAGAAGGCGCACGTGCCGTCGTTCCGCGAAGCGCTCGGCTGGACGTCGGTGTGGGCCACGCTCGCCGGCCTGTTCGGCCTGTGGCTGCTGTGGGCGCGCGGCAGCACGCCGGCGATCGAGTTCTTCACCGGCTACGTGATCGAGCTGTCGTTGTCGATGGACAACGTGTTCGTGTTCGTGCTGGTGCTCAGCGGCCTCGCCATCCCGAAGGAACTGCAGCACCGCGTGCTGTTCTGGGGCGTGTTGACGGCGCTGGTGCTGCGCGGCGCGATGATCGTCGGCGGTGCGGCGCTGGTCGCGAAGTGGCACTGGGTGCTCTACGGCTTCGGTGCGTTCCTGGTGTTCACCGGCCTGAAGCTGCTGCTCCCTGGCGGCGGCGACGACGGGCCGAAGGTCGAGGGGCGCCTGCTCGGCTACCTGCGCCGCCGGCTGCGCATCGTCGACTTCGACGGCAACCGCTTCTTCACGCAGAAGGACGGCAAGCGCTGCGGCACGCCGCTGCTGCTGGCGCTGGCGATGGTCGAGATCAGCGACGTCGTCTTCGCCATCGACTCGATCCCGGCGATCTTCGCGGTCACCCAGGATCCGTTCCTGGTGTTCACCGCGAACGTGTTCGCGATCCTCGGGCTGCGCTCGTTGTTCTTCGTGCTGTCCGGCATGCTCGATCGCTTTCGCTACCTGAAGTACGGGCTCGCGATCGTGCTGACGTTCGTCGGCATGAAGCTGGTGCTGCTCGACGTCGTGCACGTGCCAGCGCTGCTGTCGCTGGGCGTCGTGGTCGGCGTGCTCGGCAGTGCGGTCGCCTTGTCCTGGTTCCGCTCGCGGCACGCATGAAGCGCCAGGCACTCGCGGCCTCGCTGCCGGCCCTGCTGTTCGCCGCGTGCCAGGGCGCACCAACCGCCGAGCACTCCACCAGCGAACTCGTGCGCCAGGACGGCCGCATCGTCGCCAACCTGGTGACGGCGCCGTACGACGCCAGCCACGCCGCCGCCACCTGCAAGCCGTGGCACGACGTGTTCGCCGGCGACGGCCGCGTGCTGACCAAGGGCCTCGGCGGCACCTTCCCCCACCACCGCGGCCTGTTCGTCGGTTGGAACCAGGTGCAGTGCGGCGGCGAGCGCTTCGACTTCTGGCACATGAACCGCGGCGAGAGCCAGCGGCTGGTCAGCCTGCAGGCGGACACGAACGGACGGCGGCAGACGGCGACGATCGCCTGGTGCAAAGCCGACGGCACGGTCGTCGTGCACGAACAGCGCACCGTGACACTGCACGAACGCGACGACGGCGCCGCGGTGCTCGACGTGCAGGTGGCACTGGCCGCGGCCGGTGACGACGTCGTGCTCGGCGGCGATCCGCAGCACGCCGGCCACCAGTTCCGCGCCGTGCAGGCGTTCGCCGAGAAGGGCGCTGCGGTGGTGCGCTACCTGCGGCCGGCGACGGCGCAGGGCGGCAAGGACGACGTGTGGACCGACTGTGCGTGGACCGCGGCGGTGCTGCCGTTCGCCGACGGCTCCGTCACCGTGCTTCGGATCGAGGAGGCTGGCAATGCGAAGGCCACGTGGTCGACGCGCCCCTACGGCCGCTTCGGCGCGATGTGGGAGCTGCGGCTGCTGCGCGGTGAGGCCCCGACCACGCTGCGTGTCACCTGGGTGATCGCCGACGGCGAACGCGATGCTGCGTGGTGTGCGGCGGTCGCGTTGTCGCTTCGGGGATGACAGAGCGATCATCCGCGCACGTTGAAGGACACCGGGTAGGCCGGGTTGCCGTCGGCCCACACGCACGAGACGCCGACAGGCCGCAGCCAGAACCGGCGAGTTCGCTGGCAAGGCGCCCGATTGCTCTGTGGACGCTTGCGCTTCGGGCCGCGAGTCCCATATTCTGCGCAATCGATGGCGAAGGCACTCCAAGCGGATTCGAAGCCAACGCGTGCGCCGGCAAGTCGGTCCACGGGAAGGCGGACAACGGCAAGTCGGACAACGGCAAGTCGGTCAACGGCAAGTCGGTCAACGGCAAGTCGGTCAACGGCAAGTCGGTCAACTGGGAAGCAGGCCGCCGAGCCCACCGCCCCCTTGCTGCCGTTCCGCCCCGGCCGCGGCGGCGCCCGTCCTGGTGCCGGTCGCAAACCGAACATCCCCGGCCAACCCGGCGTCGATCACCGTCCGCGCGCCCCGCTCGCCAAGCGCTTCCCGGTGCACGTCACGCTGAAGCTGCGCGCTGGCCTGCCGCGCCTGCGCAGCAGACGCGAGTACGAGACCCTGCGCGCAGCGTTCGCGGCTGGCTGCGCTCGCAACACCAGCGGCGCGTTCCGCCTGTGCCACTACGCGGTCTTGAACGACCACCTGCACCTGATCTGCGAGGCCGAAGGTCGCACGGCACTCAGCCGCGGCCTGCAGGGTCTGCTGATCCGCATCGCCAGGGCCCTCAACAAGCTGTGGTCCCGCCGCGGCAGCGTGTTCGCCGACCGCTACCACGACCACATCCTGAAGTCACCGCGCGAGGTCCGCAACGCGCTGCGCTACGTGTTCGGCAACGGGCGGAAGCACGCCGCCGAAGGCCGCGAGGTCCAGGTTTCGCAGGCGATCGACACCTACACGTCGGCGCCGTGGTTCCAGGGCTTTCGCGAACGCATCACCGTGCGCGGCGTCGAGGCGATCGTGCGGCCGGTGACCGATGCCCGCACCTGGTTGCTCACCGAGGGATGGTTGCGGCACGGGCGCCTCAGCGTGCACGAGGTGCCGGCCACCGGGTGACG
>CANGSN010000401.1 GCA_947455805.1 Planctomycetota bacterium | reverse complement strand
GTGCGCAGCGTCTCGTCGGCGCCAGTGCGCACGGGCTCCTCGGCGCGGGCCGGTTCGGCCGTGCCGCTGGCAGGCCGGGGCTCGGCCGGCATCGCGTTCGCGTCGAGCGGCTGCAGCGGTTCGGGAGCCGCGTTCGACGACCAAAGGAAGAACCCGCCGCCGACGGCGAGCAGGATCAGGAACAACGGGATCAGACGGGGCAACGGCATGGGGGCTCGGGTTCGGCGCGCATTCTGGCGGCGGGGCACCGCGAAGAGGTGCGGCATGTCCCGGAGCACAGATGCCAAGCTTGTCGCGGCGGGCGGTCAGGGGACGCGGCGGTCGCCCCGAAGTCGCGGCGCATCCACGGCGACCGTCTGGACGAACGGCGTCGGAACCCAAGGATCCGTCCCATGCGCCACTGCCTGCTCCCGCTGTTCGCCGTCGCCGTCGCCGCCTGCGGCGGCACCCCACACCAGACGGCCAGCACCGATCCGGTGAAGCCGGTCCCCGCTGCGGCCGACGCCGCCAGCGCCAACCCGACCAACAACCCCGCCACCCCCGCTGCTGCGGCCGCCCCCGCGATGACCAAGAACGACGTCTACTCTCTGTCCACTGCCACCCTCGACGGCAAGCCGAAGAACCTCGCCGACTACCGCGGCAAGGTCACGCTGGTCGTCAATGTCGCCAGCGAGTGCGGCTACACGCCGCAGTACGCCGGCCTGCAGAAGCTGCACACGGAACTGTCGGGCCGCGGCTTCGCCGTGCTCGGCTTCCCGAGCAACGAGTTCGGCGGCCAGGAGCCGGGCTCGCCGGAGCAGATCCAGGCGTTCTGCACCACCAAGTACTCGGTGACGTTCCCGCTGTTCGCGAAGTGCGCGACCAAGCCCGGCACCGGCCAGAGCCCGGTCTACGCGGCTCTCGCGGGCGCGACCGGCAAGTCGCCGAACTGGAACTTCTGCAAGTATCTGGTCGGCAAGCAGGGCGAGGTCATCGCGTTCTACCCGTCGAAGGTGGGGCCGGACGACGCCGAGCTGCGCGCGGCGATCGAGAAGGCGCTGAAGTGATCGCTGCCGGATGAGTGATCGCTGCCGAGCGATCGCGCCGGCGTGAACGCGGCGCCGTGACCGCCGCCCGCGCTCGCGGCGGCGCGCCGTTCACAACCGCGAGCCGCGCTCCTTGACGATGCGCGGCGTGATGAAGAAGTCGACCGTCGTCTTGTTGTGGGTGGTCGACGTCGAGCGGAACAGGAAGCCGAGCAGCGGGATGTCGCCGAGGATCGGCACCTTCGTCTCGCTCTCGAACTTCGTCTGCGAGGTGAGCCCACCGATCACCAGCGTGTGCTCGTTCTTCAGGTGCACGGTGGTCACCGCCGTGCGCGTGCTGGTGATCGGTGTGTTGACCGGCTGCGTCTGCGCGAAGCCGGTGATGGCCGACACATCGGCGTAGATCTGCAGGATCACCGAGTCGGTGCCGGCGATCACCGGGATGATGTTCATGCGCACGCCGACCGGGCGGAAGTCGATGTCGACCGCGACCTCGGCGCCGAGCTGGTTGATCTTCGCGCGCGGGAACGGCACCTGCGTCAGCGTCGAGATCGACGCGACGCCGCCGTTGCGCACGACGAGCTTCGGCGAGCTGGTGATGTCGGCGAGGTTGTTGGCCTCGAGCGCCTCGAGCACCATGTTCAGCTCCCACGCGTCGTGGATGCCGCCGAGCGCGAAGCGGCCGACGTCGGTCACCGGCGACACGCCGACGATCGGCTGGCTCAGCGGGAAGCTCGACGTGTAGCTGCGCACCAGCTGGCCGCTCGACTGGTTGGTCAGCACCGGCGTGGTGTTGGTGGCGCCGCGCACGCCGAACGCCAGCGCGTCGGCGACCTGGTACTCGACCACGCTGACCGAGATCTCGACCTGCTGGATGCTGGTGTAGAACAGGTCGAGCGCCGCCTCGAACGCCGCCAGCGACGCCGGCTTCGCGGTGATCAGCGCCAGCGACACGCCGGTCGCCTCGCGGTACTTGTTCAGCAGCGGCTCGCCGCGCACCGCCGGCGGCTGCCCGGGCGCCTCGGCGATCGCGGCGCCACTGAGCACCTCGAAGTCGGGCACGAACGTCACCTCGACCTCGTGCTCGCGCAGCATGCGGCCGAGCACGCTCTTGCTGCCGACGCCGCCGACCTTGGTGCCCGGCGGCGGCACCTTCGGCGGCTTGCGTTCGGCGTCGAACTGAGGCGGGCTGTCGGCGGTGATGTCGGCGATCAGCTTCAGGAACGTCTGCGCCAGATCGCCGGCGAGGAAGTACTGCTTCGTCACCGAGCCGTCGGCGCCGATCAGCACGCTGCTGCCGAACTGCACACGCAGCCGCGCATCGCGCTGCGAGGGCGTCTCGACCGGATCCTGCGGTGCGGCAGGTTCGCCGACCTCGGCCGTTCCACCACCGGGCACTTCCCACGCCAACGGTCCGCGGGTCGCCGCGGCGCGCGTCGGCGGGTCGACGACGAGCGCCTCGAGCTCGAGCGGGTCGGTGCGCTTGTGGCTGCCGCTGGCGACGCAGCCGCCGAGCAACACGAGCGGCAGCCAGGGTAGGCCACGGCGGCCCGCAACGGCAGCGGGCGAGCAGGGAGGAACGACATCACGCCGACGAGGAGGACGTGGCACGCGCACAGAGGAGACGAACGAGGCGGGCGAGACGAGGGCGAAAGCGAAGACTCGGAGACCGGGAGCGCGCCGGCACCGACGCCGCCTCGCCAGGAGACGGCGCAGCCCAGCGGGCGAGCAGCCTCAGGAACCGACCTTCTTGGCGACCTTGTCGGTCAGGTCGACGACGTCGCGGCCTTGGCGATCGCTGATGTCGTCCTTGCGGGTGACCAGGTCGCGGTTCTCGGCGGCGGC
Organism: Planctomycetota bacterium; assembly: GCA_947455805.1. Classification (GTDB taxonomy): domain Bacteria; phylum Planctomycetota; class UBA1135; order UBA1135; family UBA2386; genus UBA2386. The sequence continues at coordinate 716 of CANGSN010000401.1, read as the reverse complement.
CACGCTGCGCACGGCGTCCTGGATGCGCGTGTTCATGCGGACCACCAACTGCTTGCCCTGCGCCGAGTCGGGGTCGATGGCCTCGGCCTGCATCTTCTTCCACTCCGGGGTCGCCTCCCGCACCTTCGCCTCGTCGATCGTGGCGGGTGCCGAAGTGTTCGAGGCACTGCCGTGGTAGACGACCGCCCCGCTGCGGACGGTGACCTGCGCCAGCAGGGACTGCAGGGGCAGCAGGGCGAGCAGAACCAACGAGAGGCAGTTGCGCATGGTCGGATACCTGGTGGCTCGACAAGGGAGGAGTCGAACCACCGCCGATCACGAAGCAAGCCCTGCACCAAGCACCGCCAGGCTATTTGGCCAATGGCCGTAATTCCTTTCCTGCAAAAGGCCTTACGACCCAGGATTTTCTTTTCGGCCAATCTCGCCAAGCAGCCGTTCGGAGGCATGGCCAGATTCCGCCAAGCCCGCCAAGAATCGGTCAGCCGCGGCCGATGGCCGATAAAACGCGCCGCGGCGCGAGCCGACGCGCTCCAGCGCCCCCGCCGCCAGCAAGGCCTGGATGTCGCGCAGCGCCGTGCGATGCGACAACCCGCTGGCGGCCATGTGGGCCTGGGTCGAGTAGGTGCCAGCGGCGACGACCTGGCGCAGCAGCCCGACGAGGCGCGGCGGCAGGCTGGCCAGGCCAGAGCTCCCTGCCGCGGCCGCCGGAGCCGCCG
>CANGSN010000400.1 GCA_947455805.1 Planctomycetota bacterium | reverse complement strand
TGAGTTCGTTCGCCTGCAAAGGCGAACAAGCCCTGAAGCAGACGACGCAGCGGGGCTGGTTGTGTCGACCTCGCGGTGGATGGGTCCCGCGTTGCGGCGTCGAGGAGAGCACTGAGTTCGTTCGCCTGCAAAGGCGAACAAGCCCTGAAGCAGACGACGCAGCGGGGCTGGTTGTGTCGACCTCGCGGTGGATGGGTCCCGCGTTGCGGCGTCGAGGAGAGCACTGAGTTTGTTCGCCTGCAAAGGCGAACAAACTCACCCGCCGTCCATCTCGTCGGGATCGGCGACGCAGATGTCCTGGTCGCGGCACTCGAGGAAGCCCTCGGGCAGCGACACCACCTGCGTGCTGCCGTCCTTGCAGCGCCGCGCGCGCAGCGCGACCTCCGGATACGGCACATCGCGCGGCAGGTCGGCGACCAGCGCCTCGAACTCGGCCTGCGTCTTCACCATGTGCAGGGCGGGCAGCAGGTGCTTGGTGCGCGGGAAGCCCTTCAGGTACCAGCCGGTGAACTTGCGGATCTGCTGCAGGCCGTTCTTCTCGCCGAAGAACTCGATCAGCAACCGCACGTGTTCGCGCATGGTGTCGACGACTTCGCCGAGCGTCGGCGGCGGCGGTGGTTGCACGCCGGTCAGCACCGCGCACAGCTCGGCGAACAACCACGGCCGGCCCAGGCACCCGCGGCCGACGACGACGCCGTCGCAGCCGGTCTGCCGCAGCATGCGCAGCGCGTCCCAGCTCTCGAACACGTCGCCGTTGCCGAGCACCGGGATCGTGCGCACGTGCTGCTTCAGGGTCGCGATCGCGTTCCAGTCGGCTTCGCCGGAGTAGAGCTGGGCGGCGGTGCGCGCGTGCAGCGCGACGGCGCGCACGCCCTCTTCTTCGCCGATGCGGCCGGCGTCGAGGTAGGTCAGCAGGTTGTCGTCGATGCCCTTGCGGAACTTGATCGTCACCGGCACCGAGCCAGCGCTCTTGACGACGCTGCGCACGATCTTCTGCAGCAGCTTGGGCCGCACCGGGATCGCCGAGCCACCGCCGGCGGCGGTGACCTTGCGCACCGGGCAGCCGAAGTTCATGTCGATGTGGTGCACGCCGCACTCCTCGACCAGCAGCTTCGTCGCTTGCGCGAGCGTGTCGGGCGCGGTGCCGTAGAGCTGGATGCTGCGGCGCGTCGATTCGTCGGCGCCGAACGACGCCAGCTTGTGCGTGCGCGCGTGGCCTTCGACGAACGCGCGCGCGGTGATCATCTCGCTGACGTAGAGGCAGCGGTCCTGCGAGAAGCGGCGGCAGAGCGTGCGGAACGGCGCGTTGGTGATGCCGGCCATCGGCGCCAGCACGATCGGCGGGTCGACGACCAGGCTGCCGATGTGCAGCGGGCGGAACTCACCCGGGCGCGCGAGCGGGACGTCCTGGTTGAGCGGGCTGCGCAGCGTGTTCATGGCGCTGTTGGGCTTGGCGCGGACGCGTGATCGCGCGAAAGGGGCGCCGCTACGGCGTGTCCCCGGCGGCGACAGCAGCGGCTTGGCTTGCCGGCTTCTGGAGAGAAGCTCGCTGGAGGGCGACTTCCTTCCGGGAGCCTACCCTCTGAAAAACTGGTGCCCAGGAGAGGACTTGAACCTCCAAGGGATGTTACTCCCGCTAGGACCTGAACCTAGTGCGTCTGCCAATTCCGCCACCTGGGCATCAAGTGGGGGACGGGGACGTTAGCGACCGCCGCAGCCGATGCAAGCGCCTCGTTCGGGATTCCTGCGCCCCGCGGAGCGTGCGCTTGCACGGGGCGAAGGGATGCCGTAGCGAGAGGCGCGATGCAGAAGTCCGCCGACAAGAAGCCCACGAAGGCTGCGACCGAGACGCTGGTCGGCGAGAACAAGAAGGCCCGCTTCCACTACGAGATCCTCGAGCGCTACGAGGCCGGCCTGTCGCTGAAGGGCACCGAGGTGAAGGTGCTGCGGCAGGGCCAGATCAGCCTCGACGAAGCCTACGCGCGCTTCGACGGCGAGGAGCTGTGGCTGCTCGGTGCGACGATCCCCGAATACAGCCACGGCAACCTGCAGAACCACGAGCCCAAGCGCAAGCGCAAGTGCCTGCTGCACGCGCGCGAGCTGAAGAAGCTGAAGGCGAAGGCGCAGATCAAGGGGCTGACCATCGTGCCGCTGCGCGTCTACTTCGGCGGCCGCGGCTTCGCCAAGGTCACGCTCGGCGTCGGCAAGGGCCGCAAGCTGCACGACAAGCGCGAGCACCTGAAGGACAAGGAAGCCAAGCGCGAGATCCGCAACGCCTGAGGGCGTCGGCTACAACCGGCCCGGACTGCGGTGCTGGAACGCCGGCGGTCGATGAATCGCATGCCGATGTCCGCCGCCGCACCGAGCCCTGCTGTCCGTCGTCCGCTGTCGCGGCGCAAGAAGCTCGCGTTCGCGCTGCTGCCGCTCGTGCTGCTGTTCGCCGTCGCCGAGCTCGTCGCGCGCGGCCTGCGCGCGGCCCAGGGCCGCGGCTCCTTCTGGTCGCCGAACTTCCGCGTGCAGCGCCTCGACCTGGTGCGCGCCGCGTATCCGGTCGCCCACGATCCGTTGCTCGGCTACGTGCCGAAGGCGGGGGCCGCCAGCTCCGACAACCGTTGGCGGGCCCAGGTCTCGATCGACGCCGCGGGGCTGCGGCAGAACGGCGGGCCGCGGCCGGCTGCCGCGCGCGGCGTGCTCGCCGTCGGCGACTCGTTCACGTTCGGCGACCAGGTCAGCGACCACGAGACCTGGCCGGCCGGGCTCGAACGCGAGCTGCAGGTGCCGGTGTGGAACGGTGGCGTGTTCGGCTACAGCTTCGCACAAGCCGTGCTGCGCGCCGAGCAACTTTTGCCGCAGCTGACGGCCGATCGGCTGGTGCTGAGCTTCATCGCCGACGACCTGCGCCGCTGCGAGTTCTCGGCCCGCTACGCCGAGGTGCCCTGGTTCGCGATCGACGGCGACACGCTGCAGCTGCGCGGCGTGCCGGTGCCGGCGCGGGCGCCGCGGCGCAGCGACGAGCCGTTCGTCCAGCACCTGCTCGGCCACAGTGCGGCGCTCGACTGGCTGTGCTGGAACACGGTGCCGGTGTGGTGGGTCGGCGACCAGCGCGAAGTGCGCGTGCACGAGAAGGGCACCGGCGCCCGCATCGCCGAGCTGCTGCTGACGCGCCTCGCGGCGCTGTGCCGACAGCGCGGCGTGCGGCTCGTGCTGGTGCTGCAGGGCTACGAGATCGGCGCCGACGCCGACCGCGTGCTGGCGTTCGCGCGCAGCCACGACATCGACGTGCTCGATCTGGTGCGGGCCTTCCAGCGCGAGGCCGCCGGCGATCCCGGCATGTACACGCGCTGCTTCGATGGCCACATGACCGCGGCGGGCAACGCCTGGGTCGCGCAGCAGCTCGCCGTGGCATTGCGCCGCGATTGACGTTTGCTGGGCGCGACGGTGCCGCGCGGGTTCGCTAGTGTAGTGCGTCAGACAGATGGGGCATTATTCGCGAGAGCTGCCCTCGCGCGAGTGACCTTGGCCAGGATGTCGCCGGCCTTGGCGGTCCAGATGAAGGGCTTGGGGTCAAGGTTGTGCTCGGCGATGTAGTTCT
>CANGSN010000399.1 GCA_947455805.1 Planctomycetota bacterium | reverse complement strand
TCCTCCTGGTCGGCAGTGGGCTCGTGTTCATGGCTGCTGCTCGTCGTCGCCGCCGCGCACAAGCGGTCTGAACGACACGACCGCAGCGAACGGCACGCAGTTGCGAACAGTGCCATGCGCGCCGACCGCGCCCTCGCGCCCGCGTGTTCGCCCCAGCCTGCATCGCTACTGACGCGACGGTCCGTGCGGCACCGGGCCGCGGGGTCGGCAATGGCGCCATCCGCAGGCGAATCTTGGCCGGCATCGACCTCGAGCCACCGGAGCGCAGCAGTGCCCCGCCGTGAAGCACAACTCACCCCGCGCTCACGCCGATTTCGGCCGCGACACCTACAGGAACGCGTGCCCTGCGATGCCGCGAGACGACCTCCGGCCACCGCAAGCTCGAAGACCACAACCACGAACCCAGGCTCCGCAAGTGAACCCCGCATCCACCAACGACAGCAACCACCGCAGCGCCGTCCGCTTCCGCGTCAGCCAGCTGCTCTCGTGCCCGATCACCAACGCTCGCGAGGAGAACCTCGGTGACGTCAAGGACATCGTGCTGGCCAACGACAACACCACCATCGCCTATGTCGTCGTCGAGTTCGGCGGCTTCCTCGGCATGGGGTCGAAGTACTTCGCGATGCCGTGGCGGCTGATCCACGCCACCAGGAACAGCTCGGACCAGAAGCCGCGCATCAAGCTCGCGGTCGACCAGGACATGCTGAAGGCAGCCCCCGGGTTCGACAAGACCGACTGGCCGGACATGGCGGACATGGGCTGGGCCCGGCAGGTGGACGAGTTCTACCGCACTCGCGTCCCCGCGTCGCAAGGCGCGCCGATGTCGAACCGGCCCTTCGGCGAGTCCACCCGCTGGCGGGACAGCGACGGGCGGCCCCACGTCGCGAACCGCAAGCAGCTCCACAGCCGGCGCGTCAGCGAGATGATCGGCATGGACGTCGTCGACGCCCGCAACGAGTCGATCGCGAAGGTCGACGATCTCGTCCTCCACGCCGAGCGGGCCCAGATCGAAGGGGCCGCGCTGAGCTTCGGTGGCGTGATCGGCATCGGCAAACACCACGCCCTCGTCCCCATCGACTCCCTGACGCCCCAATGGACCAAGGGCGCGATGGCCCTTGCCTTCTCCTGCACCACGGCCGACCTCGAGGCGATGGCCCTGCCCGGTGGCGAATGGCCAAGCCTCGACAGTGACGAATGGCTGGAGCGATGCCGCAGGCAGTGTGGCCTCGGGTCGATCACCGCAGCGGATCGGAGTTCCACCGCCAACTTCGGGGCGTAGTTCGCCCTGGAGTCAGCGGTCGGCCTGGATCCAGCGCCGAGCTACTCTTCATCCTCGAAGTAGTTCTGGTCGAGATCGAGCAACTCGATCGTGCGCTGCACCCGCACCCCGACGTGGTGCCGCATCATCAGGTCGACCAGCGCATTGCCATCCAACAGCACGACCTTGGTGTTGGCGCCGCGCTGCACGAACTCGCGCGCGCTCGACTGGAAGGAACTGGTCGTGATGAAGATCCCCTTCGACACGCCCTGGCCCGCGAGCGAGCCGATGAACGCCTGGATCGTCTTTCGGTCGATCAACAGATCCGGCTTGTAACGCTTGGCCTGCACCAGGATCTGGTCGAGGCCCAGCGGGTCCTGGTTGATGCGGCCATCGATTCCCTCGTCGCCGCTGCGCCCCAAACGCACGGCAGCTTCGTCGCGCGAACCGCCGTAGCCCATGCGCACGAGCACGTCGAGCACGAGTTGCTCGAAGAACTCCGGGGTCTGGGCGAGGATCGAGTCGAGAACCTTCGCGCGCAGCGCCGCGTGCAGCTGCTCGACGGCACTGTCGATCGCTTCGGCCGGCGACTCGACGAGCTCGACTGCCTTGTCCTCGCCAGACTCCGCCGATCGCACCCGTGTCGACTTCCAGGCTTCGTCCCAGCCGTCGATGGCCTCGAGGTCCTTGACGGTGATCGTCTTGGGATGCGCAGCCAGGAACGCGCGTCCGGACGGCGTTGCCCGGTAGGTGCTCCTGGCGACCTTCTCGATCAGCCGCCCCTTGGTCAGGAACGTCATGGCCCAACCGGTGCGATTCCCGATGTAGGTAGCCGAGCCACTCGGCAAGCGACGGGATCGTTCTTCCGCGTTCAGTTGGAAGGCATCGCTCATTGCCTCGGTCGCCATACGGCGCGTCAGGTCCTGCTTCGTCGCAAGCTCCAGCAACGGGCGGAACAGTTCGTCGTGCCTGGGAATCGTCATGGTCGCGCGGCGGAGGTCGCCCTTTGCGCGCAGTAGAACGCGCCGGCGGGACGAAACCACAGCTCCGCAGCGATCCTCGCACGGAACCCGCCGCCACTGACCCGCAGCTGGTCCGCCGAAGCCGTGGACGCTCGGACCGCCGCCACCTACCTTCCGACCCCTTGCTCGACCTCCCCGCCGCGCTTGGCGTCGCCGTCGTAGTCTTCGCATCGACGAACGTCGACGACGTGTTCGTGCTCGCCGCGTTCTTCGCCGACCCTCGCCTGCGCGTTCGCGCTATCGTGCTCGGCCAGTTCCTGGGCATCGGCGCGCTGGTCGCAGCGAGCGCCGCGGCAGCATGCGCTTGGCTCGCGATGCCCGACGGTTACCCAGCCTTGCTCGGAGTCGTCCCGCTCGCGCTGGGTCTGCAAAAGCTGTGGGGACTTCGTCGATCCGGCCGCTCCGAGACCGAGGACGGCCACGACGAACCCGCATCCTAGGGCAACGGTCGATCGCAGGCGCTCACCGTCGCCGCCGTGACGATCGCGAACGGCGGCGACAACCTCGGCGTCTACATCCCGCTGTTCGCTGGCGACGCCAGCATGGTTCCGTTCTACGCCGGCGTGTTCGGCGTGTTGACCGCACTGTGGTGCTTCGCCGGATACCTGCTCGTGCAGAACCGGATGGTCGGAGCCCGGATTCGCCGCCACGGCCATGTGGCCCTGCCCTTCGTGCTCATCGCACTCGGCCTGTGGATCCTCGCCGACGCACGCGTGCTGCTGGCGTAGCCAGGAACGAGCTCGGCTCCTCCGCGCCGCCACCCGGACGACCCAGCGCGATCGCCTCGACCCCATCGCCCGCGGTCGCTACACCGCCGGCATGACACCCGACGAAGCCCGCCAGCTCCTCGACTACCACGTCTGGGCCCGCGAACGCGCCCTCGCCGCCACGGCCGCACTCGCACCCGACCAGTTCTTGCGCGACCTCGGCAACAGCTTCGGCTCCGTCCGCGACACCCTCGCCCACCTCTACGGCGCCGACGAGGTCTGGCTGTCGCGCTGGCGCGGTGGCACGCCGCGCGGCTTGCCGCCGGCGTCGCAGTTCCCCGATCTCGCGGCCCTGCGCGCCGCGTGGGCGAAGCTCGATCCGGACCTGCGCGCGTTCGTGCACTCGCTCGACGCCGCGGGGCTCGCGCGGCCGCTGACCTACCCGGCGTTCAACGGCCAGATGGCGACGCTGACCTACGAGCAGATGCTGCAGCACGTCGTCAACCACGGCAGCTACCACCGCGGCCAGGTCACGACGCTGGTGCGGCAGCTCGGCGCGCCAGCACCGAAGGGCATGGACTTCGTCGCGTTCCTGCGCGAACGCGCGGGCTGAGC
>CANGSN010000398.1 GCA_947455805.1 Planctomycetota bacterium | reverse complement strand
GCTGGTGCTGCGCGTCGTCGACCACGCCGGCTCGGGCGGGCTGTGGAAGCCGGTGTTCCTGACCACCGGGCCGGCCGGCAAGGGCGAGCCGCTGCTGCACTGACCGCACGGAACGGCGCGGGACGACCGGCCACACCCGTTCGCCGGCTGCGGCCCGCTGCGCGCCCGGCGGGCCAGCGCCACCGATCGCTCCGTGGCCCCACTTGCGACCTTGCCCCCGCCACGTTCGCGGCGCACAAAGGGCCCTTTCCGCCGCTCCCTGCTATCCTCCGCGCCCGTATGAAGGTCACGAGCATCCAACCGACGCCGAATCCGAACGCGTTCAAGTTCCTGGTCGACCGCCCGCTCGCCAAGCCGGGCCAGTCGCTCGCCTACAGCAAGCCGGAGCAGGCGCGCAGCGACGTGCTGGCGCAGGGCATGTTCGCGATCCCGGGGATCGAGACGTTGTTCTTCTGCGACAACTTCGTCACCGCCAGCATGACGCCGCAGGCCGACTGGCGCGCCGTCGCCGAGCAGGTGACGCGCCTGCTCGAGAGCCACGTGCCGGGCGACGTGCAACCGCCGCCGCCCGACCACGGCGATCACGACGAGCACGACGACAACCCGCTGGCCAAGCTGCCGAAGGGCGGCGACCCGGTGATGCTGGCCAAGATCAACGCGCTGCTCGACGACCGCGTGCGCCCGGCCCTGGCCGGCGACGGCGGCGGCCTGCAGGTCATGGGCCTCGACGGCAAGACGCTGTTCATCCGCTACCAGGGCGCCTGCGGCAGCTGCCCCAGCTCGACCAGCGGCACGCTGATGGCGATCCAGAACCTGCTGCAGGCGGAAGTCGACGAAGAGCTGGTCGTGACGATGTCGTGAGCAAGAAGGCGAGCCGCGGGAACGTCGAGCCCGGGCGACGCCGTTCGCCCGCCGCTCCCCCGCTGCCGATGAGGCGGCCGTGAGCAAGACGCGCTGTTCCTACTGCGGCCACGAAGGCGCCCCGGTGCCCGTCCACGGCCACGGCCAGTGCGAACGCTGCGGCACCAACATCGAGCCCTGCTGCAGCGGCGCGAACGCCGCCGAAGAAGCCGGGGCGACGCCCGGCATCGAGACCGGGCCGGATCCGGGGTTGCTGGCGCGCACGTTCCTGGCGCTCGGCGGGCCGGCGGTCACGGTGACCGGTGATGCGCTGCGGTTCGCGTTGGCGCAGCGGTTGGGAACGGACCTCGACGACGCGCGGCTGGTGCTCGAAGCGGCGGAGCGGGTCGGGCTCGTGGTGCCGCTGCCGGGGGATCTGTTCCGGCTGCGCGAGAGCTCGTAGCTCCGGCGCGGGGTGCGCGCTGGTGGTTCGCGCGTCGCGCGCGAGAAGCTGGTGCCGGAGGCGGGACTTGAACCCGCACGCCCGTGAGGGCGCAGGTTTTTGAAACCTGTGCGTCTGCCGATTCCGCCACTCCGGCGAGTAGGGGCGCGGCAGCGTAGCGAGCGGACTCCGGCGCGCAACGGCGTTGCCGGCGAGGCGCGACTCAGTGGCGCGGCATCCCGCGCGGCGATGCGGGCGGCGGCGGTGGCACTTCGACCAGCGTCTCGGCGTCGACCCAGACCGCGCGGCCGTCGCGCCAGATCACGATCGGCAACCCGAGCGCTTTGTGGATGCGGCGCGCACGCTCCACGCCGGCGGCGGTCGCCTCGACCACGTCGCGCGTCAGATCGTCTGGTTCACGTTGCATCGAGGATCCGCTGCCAGACATCGGCAGTGTGGACGACAAGACTATCGGCTTCGCCCTCGGCGACAAGCTGCGGCGGCACCCGACTGCCGTCGAGACACCACCAGCGATCGACCGCCGGTCGGTAGAGGCCATGGAAGTTCGCGATACCGCGGCGGAATCGACGACGAACGGTCGCTTCCGGCACGTCGTGCCCACCGGAGCGCACCCGTTCCTTCACGCGGAGCAACGCCAACTCCACGGCTGGCAGCCACAAGAACACCAACAGAACCTCGTAGCCCTCGGCCCGCATGGCGGCGAGGCGCGGCAGGAACGAACGCGAGGCGAGCGTGGTCTCGAACGCAAAGTCGGCGCGCTCGCGCGCGAGCGCATCGAGTTGTTCCAGCATCAGGCGCCCGGCGGCGATCGCCGCCGCATCTGCCGCGAAGCCAGCGAGCCCCTGGGCGATGACATCGGCGTTGACGAACGTCGCGATCCCCCAGCGGTCGCGCACCAGCGGCGCTGCCGAAGTCGTCTTGCCGGCCCCGTTCGGACCGGCCAGCACACACACCCGCGGCCTTCGCCCCATCGCTCACCCACCCGCCGGATCCACCAGCGGCCCACCGCCCCCGAGCAGCCGCACGATCGCCTGCTCGCGCAGGAGCCGCGCCTTGCCGTCCTGCCCCAACAACCCCAGCACGTCCGCCAGCACCGCGCACACCGTCGGCGTCGGGCCGAGCGTCTCCGCAGCCACACGCGCGGCACGTTCGGCGCGCTGCGTCTCGCCGACGCGCGCCAGTTCGCGCGCGACCAGCAGCAGCGTGCCCTGCAGCGGGCAGCACTCGAGCAGTTCGCGCGGCTCGACGCAGCCCGGGTGTTCGGCCAGCAGCTCGGCGATGCGGTCGAGGCCGGCCGGCGAACGTGTGCCACCCCACGTCTTGATCGCCCCGCGGTGGTCGCCGGCGGCACACAGGATGTCGCCGAACAGGAGCCCCGACGACGGCCCGTCCTTGTCGACCTGCGCCAGCTTCTTCGCACACTTGCGCGCGGCTTCGCGATCGCCAGCGGCGAGTGCTGTAGCACCGGCAGCCACCAGCGCGTCGAGCCAGCGCTGCTTCTCGCGCGGCTGCTCGGCCGGAGGTGCCTGCTTGTGCACCTTCTCCTGCAGCTGCAGCAGCGCTTCGTGGTCGCGCTCGGCGGCGGCGAGGTCGCGCAGTTCGCCGAGCAGCACGTAGTCCTTCGGGAAGCGCTGCAGCGCGGTCTCGACCTCGCGGCGCAGCGCCGCCGGCAGCAGTTCGCCCTGCCGCTTCCACGCGCGCACGCGCAGCTGCAGCAGCGAACGCAGCAGTTCGTCGGGCAACCCCGGCTCGACGACGCGGGCGAGGTGGCCGAGCGCTTCGTCGTCGCGGCCAGCGGCGAGCGACAGGCGCGCCAGCTTCAGGTGCGCATCGGCGAGCACGTGCGGGTAACGGTCCGGCAGCGGCCCGCGGTAGCGCACGACCTTGCGCAGCAGGTCGCGCGTGCGCCTTGGGTCGGAGCCGACCAGCGCCGCGATCGCCTGCAGGTGGCGGCCGAGCACCGCTTCGCCGCGCAGCGTGCGCACGCGGCTGCGCAGCAGCCAGACGGTGAACATGCCGCCGAGCGTGAACACGACCAGCAGCAGCAGGATCCGGCCGAGCGTCGTCTGCAGCAGCGGCTCGACGATGCGCAGCACGAAGTCGAGCAGCTTCAGCACCACGTCGAGGGCCGGGCCGAACAGGGCCAGCACCAGCACGATCGGCAGCGCGTAGACGAGCACGCGCAGCCACGGGTTCTTCGGCAGCAGTGCACGGAACGGCGCGCTCATGCCCCGCCGCAGCAGGTCGCCGAACTTGCTCATGGCCGCACCTCCGGACCGCTGGCCGCGCCACCCGCCGGACCGTCGCTGC
>CANGSN010000397.1 GCA_947455805.1 Planctomycetota bacterium | reverse complement strand
TGCGCGGCCATCGCGCCGCGGCCACGGGTCGAAGCCACGCAGCGCCGCCACCAGCACGACCAGCACGAGGCCGGCCCCGGTGATCGCACTCGTGTACTTCGTCGCGCCGTGCGCGCCGAGCAGCAGCGCGAACACCACCGCGCGCCACATCCCGGGCTGCAGCAACCAGCGATGCGCGGCGTAGGCCGCCGCGAGCCCGGTTGCGGTGAAGGCGACGTCCGACGACAACAGCGGTCCGTAGGCCAGCAGCGACGGGTGGGTGGCGGCGAGGCACGCCACCGCGGCGGCGGCGCGTTCGCCGAGTGCCTGCCGCGTCCACGCCACCAGCACCAGCAGCAGCAGGGCCGGGAACACCAGCATGCCAAGGCGTGCCCGCCGCAAGGCGCCGTCGTCGCTGACCGAACGTTCGCGGTCGTCGGTCAGCTGCGTGCCGAGCAGGATCAGCGGGCCTTGGAAGCGCTGCTCGACGGTGTGCAGGCCGCGCCGTTCGAGCAGCACGCGCCCGGCGAGCTGGTAGTTGCGTTCGTCCGGCGTGCGCTCGGCGCGCTGCGACTGCAGCCCCAGCAGCACGAGGCCGAGCAGCACCCACGCCCACGTCCACACGCAGAGCGCGCGGGAGAGACGTTCGGGGGTCATGCGGGGCGGCGGGACGAGGAGCGCAAGGCGCAGAGGCTAGCGCGGGTTCCCGGGACCGTCGATGCACCGCAGTCCGCGACCGCAGCGCCGCCGCGAACGCTTCGCGGAATGCGGATCGCGAGCCCGCCGCTGAACGCGAGCCCGAGCGCGTTCGCACCCGGCGCCGCGATCGCACCCTGGGCGAACAGCGTGACCAGCCGCAGGCTCGGCACGTTCGGGATCGGCAGCGGCAGCAGCGGGGCGTCGATCCCGAAGCGGGTGTCCGGGGCCGCGACGACCTGCACGGTCACCACGTGCGCGGCGGCCGTGATCTGCGCGAACTGGGTGATGCCCGCCGGCGCGTTGGCCTGCCAGGCCTGCGTGGTCGGGCGACCGGCGAGCGCCACCTTGAAGGTCAGCGTCGCCGCGGTGGCCGGGGCGCGCACCATCAGTTGGTGCTGGCTGTTGCCCGTCAGCTGCGTCGAACTGGCGGTCCAGCTCGCCAGGGAGTGGCCGGGTTCGGGGGTCTACATCGCCAGCAGGGCCGGCTCGTCGCGGACGAACGTCGGCGAAGGCTCGCCGACGATGGCGACGCCGAGCGGCAGCTGCAGGACGGCGCCCGCATTGCCGGGAACGCTGGCGGCGTTCCCCGTCAGCGACAGCGAGAGCACCTGGTTGACTGCGGCCGTGCCAGGCCCCGTGAACGCCACCAGCGTCAGCTGGCAGCCGGCCAACAGGAGCAGCAGCAGGAACGACGTGGCCAGGTGGGATCGGCGCATGGGCGACTCGGGGGCGCGCAGCCTACGGCGCGCGGCAAAAAAGCGGGCTCCGGCGAGGCACCACCCCACACCGGAGCCCATCCCTGCCCCCGAGCTCACAACTCGGGCGTCTCTTTCCACTGCCAAGAGGATGCACGTGCCGTGCCACACGCGTGGGCGCCCGGCGTCCCCGGTCGCCAGGGGAGCGCGGGGTAGGGACGCGCCGAAGGCGGCACCGAGGCGTCGGGAAACCGCGTCGCTCCGTCGTCGCCGCCGACGGAACCCGGACGGATCCGCGGCATCGGCCGCTGCAGGTCGTTGGGAGTCTGCTGGCAGGTCGGCGGCGGAACGGGCGGCGCGCAGCGCGGTCAGGCCGGCGGCGGGACCTTGCGCTCGCTGGCCTTGGCGCGATTCCACGCCGCGTCCATCTCGGCGAGCGAACGGCCGGCCAGCTGGTAGCCGAGGTCGCGTTCGACCGCCTGGAAGCGCCGCTGGAACTTGTCGGTGGTGCCGCCGAGCGCCATCTCCGGGTTGACGCCGACGTGGCGCGCCAGGTTGCACAGGCTGAACAGCACGTCGCCGAGTTCGTCGGCGATCGCCGCCTGGTCGCCGCGCGCGATCGCCTCGTCGAGCTCGCGCAGTTCTTCGTCGACCTTCTGCCGCGGGCCGGAGCGGTCGGGCCAGTCGAAGCCGGCCTTCGCCGCCTTCTCGCCGATGCGGAACGAACGCAGCAGCGCCGGCAGCGCCTTCGGCACGCCGGCCAGCACGCTGCGCGCACGGTCGTCGCCGGCAGCGGCGGCCGCCGCGGCCTTCTCTTTGCGCTTCTGCTCCTCCCAGCGGCCATACGCGATCTCGGCGCTCGCCGCCTGCTGGTCGCCGAACACGTGCGGGTGGCGGCGCACCAGCTTGCCGGCGGCGGCGGCGGCGACGTCGTCGAAGCTGGCACCGCCGCCTTCGCTCTGGATCTGGCGGATCATGGCGACGTTGACCAGCACGTCGCCGAGCTCCTCGCGCGCGTGCGCTTCGTCGCCGGCCCGCAGCGCGTCGGCCGCTTCGAACGCCTCCTCCAGCAGGTGCGGCGCCATGCTGGCCGCGGTCTGCTTGCGATCCCACGGGCAGCCGTCGGGCGCGCGCAGGCGGGCGATCGTGGCCAGCAGCTGCTGCACGCCCGGCAGCGGGTTGGGGGACGCTCTGTCGCTCATGCCGCGACGGTAGCCAGAGCCGGCCGGCGGCACCGCAGGTTTCGCGTGCGGGGCGGCGGCGGCGGCGTATCGTGCCCGCCATCGCGCGCCCGTCCGGGGCGCGACACCATTCCCACCGCGCCGAGGGCGCGGTGCAGCAACCCCGCAGAGAACCCATGGCCATCGAACTTCCGCCGCTTCCCTACAGCCACGACGCGCTGGCGCCCCACATCAACGCCCAGACGCTGCAGATCCACCACGGCAAGCACCACCAGGCCTACGTCACCAACGGCAACAAGCTGATCGACGGCACCGAGTTCGCCAGCATGTCGCTGGTCGACATCGTCAAGGCGACCGCCGGCAAGGCCGACAAGGCCGGCATCTTCAACAATGCCGCGCAGGTGTGGAACCACACCTTCTACTGGCACTCGATGAAGCCGAAGGGCGGCGGCAAGCCGACCGGCGCCATCGCGCAGAAGATCACCACCGACTTCGGCAGCTACGAGAAGTTCGTCGAGCTGTTCAGCCAGGCCGGTGCCACGCAGTTCGGCAGCGGCTGGGCTTGGCTCGTGCTGAAGGGCGGCAAGCTCGAGGTCACCAAGACCCCGAACGCCGAGACGCCGCTGACGCAGGCCGGCTGCACGCCGCTGCTGACGATGGACGTCTGGGAGCACGCCTACTACCTCGACTTCCAGAACCGCCGTCCGGACTACATCAAGACGTTCCTGGACCACCTGGTGAACTGGGACTTCGCCAACCAGAACCTGGCCAAGGCCTGATCGGATCGCTTTGCGAGCGTTGCGGCGGGCAGCTGCCCGCCGCGCGCAATTCTGCAGCGCCCGCCGCGACGTCCTCCGAGCCGTTCCCGAGCCCCGAACCCTCCGCGCGTGACCTCGAACCGCCGCCGCAAGCAGAAGGCCCGCTCGCTCGGTCTGACCGACGCCGAGCTGCAGCTGTGCGAGCTGCTGGGCCAGGTGCTCGAGCTGCTGCGCTGGAACCAGGTGCTCGGCTACAGCAACCAATACCTGCTGCACGAGAAGCTCGGCCTGTCGCCGGACGAAC
>CANGSN010000396.1 GCA_947455805.1 Planctomycetota bacterium | reverse complement strand
GGGGCGGCTCGGCGTCGACATCGGCCGCGCCGACCGCGATGCGGTCACCGCGCACCTGCGCGCGCGCGGCTTCTGGAACGCCGACGGCTTCCGGCGGGACGACCCGTTCCCCGGCCTCGACCACAGCTTCGGCGACGAGTGGAACGGCCGCTTGTATGCCGCCCACGTCGACGTGCATCGGCAAGGCCCGATCGAACTGGCGCGGCTCGGTCGCCAGGACCTCGACGAGACGCCGACGACGCTGCAGTTCGACGGCGCGCGCGTCGACAGCGTGCGGTTCGGCGGCCGCAGCAACGCCTTTTTCGGCGGCTACGGCGGCATCCCGGTGCACCAGTTCGAAGCCAGCCGCGACGGCGACCTGGTGGTCGGCGTGCACGGCGGACTGGTGCCGTGGCTCGGCGCGCGGATGCGCTTCGACGCGATGCACCTGCGCGACGAGTTCCTGGCGATCGATCGCGAGGACGACCTGCTGTCGGCGCGCTGGTGGCAGAGCCTCGAGGGCGTGCAGCTGCACGGCTTCCACAGCTGGCGCGACGGCCAGCCGCGCGACCTGCACGTCGGGGCGCGCGGCGAGCTGCTCGGTTGCGACTGGAGCGTCGACTGGCGAGAACTGCTGACGACGCAGCGGCAGCAGGTCACCGAGCTCGATCCGTTCTCGCTGATCGCCTTCGAGTACGCGCCCTTCCGCCAACTCGACGCGACGCTGCGCCGCGAGCTCGTGCAGGACGTCGAGGTCGGCGCCGGCGTCGACCTGCGGCGCCTGCAGGACGGCGGCGACCATAGCGCGTTCAACCGCGAGTTCGAACGCCTGCACGCCGACATGACGTGGCGCGACGTGCGGTGGCGGGGGCTGTCGCTGTCGCTGGCCGGCAGCTACTGGAACTCGTCCGGCGAGGACTTCCGCACCGTGACCGGCGAAGTCGCCTACCGGCCCGACGCCGAGCTGCGCATCGCCGTCGGCAGCGGCTACGACCTGTTCCTGTACGACGTGTTCGACGCGCGCGAACGGTTGCACGTGCGCTCCTACTACCTGCGCCTCGACCGCCGGCTCGCGGCGTCGCTGCGCGTCGATGCCGGCTACGAACTGCAGCGCGACGACGTCGACGAGTTCCACCTGTTCCGACTGGGGATGACATGGACCTTCTGAACCGATCCCGCGCATCGCAGGTCGGCGTGCGGCGACTCCGGCGCCATCTGCCGTGGCTCGCCGTGCTGTCGCTGTGGCTGGTCGTCGCCGCGTGCTTGTCGTTCCCGAGCCGCCGCAGCGAGCCGTCGTTCCCGCACCGCGTGCACGTCGTCGACAACCAGCTCGCGTGCAGCTTCTGCCACGGCGGCGTGCTGACGAGCGACCACGCCAGCCTGCCGCCGCCCGAACTGTGCGGACCGTGCCACGAACGCTTCGACGGCGACAAGCCACCGGAGCGGCGGCTGCGCGCGTTCTTCGACGCCGAGAGCCGCTACCGCCGCGTGGCACCGGCCGGGCCCGGCGGCGAGGTGCGCTTCTCGCACCGGCAGCACGCTGCTGCCGCGGGCCTGCAGTGCACGAGCTGCCACGCCGACATCGCCGAGCAGGACGCGGTGCCACTGCAGGCGATCGGGCAGAAGACGCTGTGCATGGATTGCCATCGCGAGCACGGCCAGAGCCTCGCCTGTGCCACGTGCCACACGACGATCGACGCGACCTGGCGGCCGAAGAGCCACTCCGGCCAATGGCAGAAGCGCCACGGTGCCTGCGCCAACGGCCAGAGCGAACGCAGCGAGGACCGCTGCGAGCTGTGCCACCAGGACGCGACCGGCTGCAACGCGTGCCACCAGCAGATGGCGCCCGACGACCACACGCAGACGTTCCGCGTGCGCAGCCACGGCCTGATGGCCTCGATCGACCGCACGCGGTGCCAGGTCTGCCACACGCAGGACAGCTGCCAGCAGTGCCACGAGAGCACGCGGCCGACGAACCACCGCGCCGGCTGGGGCACGAGCCAGCAGCGACACTGCGTCGGTTGCCACCTGCCGCTCGCCGACACCGGTTGCGCGGTTTGCCACCAGGATGCGCCGAGCCATCAGCTGGCGACGCCGCTGCCCGGCGACCACAACCCGGGCATGTCCTGCCGCCTGTGCCACGGCAATGGCGTGCGCCTGCCGCACCCCGACGGCGGCCACGCCTGCACCGCGTGCCACCGCTGACCTCCGGACGGCGCAGGGGGGCGGTACGCACTCTGCCCCGGCGGACGTCGACCATCGGCCAGGTGCGAACGGAGCACCGCCCGTTTGGATGCTCTCGTCATGCAGACGTCACCCGACGATCGTCCCGCCGAGACCTTCATGCCG
Organism: Planctomycetota bacterium; assembly: GCA_947455805.1. Taxonomy (GTDB): domain Bacteria; phylum Planctomycetota; class UBA1135; order UBA1135; family UBA2386; genus UBA2386. The sequence goes on along the minus strand of CANGSN010000396.1, from coordinate 1,294 downwards.
ATTCCCCGTGCCCCGAGGTCGCCTGCTCGTGCCGGCTTCGGCGCCATTCTGGCGCTGCTGCTCGTCGGCGCCTGCAGCAACAGCGACAACTCCACTCCGCCCGGAGTCGCACCCGAGCCGACCGTCGGTTCGACCGGCGTGCTGCCCGGCGTCGTCGTCACCATCGAGACCGTGCGTGGCCGCGAAGCCGGCCGCGCGCAGGTCGGCGAGCGCCTGTCCGTCGACTTCACCGTCGCCACCAGCGACGGTCGCCCGCTCGAGCTGTCGACGATGGCGCGCGGCGCGATCATGGTGTCGGGCCCGACCAACAACTACCAGCGCGTCATCGCCTCGCAGGCGGACCTGCTGACCCGCGCCCGGAAGCGCGCGCTCGGTGCCTTCACCTACGACTTCGAGGTCGCGATCCCGAGCACCTACCTGGCGCCGCTGAACGACACGACGTCGCTGAGCGAAGGCGAGTTGACCGGGCAGCCGCTGCTCGGCGGCACCTACACGGTCGGCATCGAGATCCGCAAGGACTACACCGTCGACGGCGTGCTCTACCGCGACCCGGGCAACACGACGAAGGACTTCCTGATCGGCAGTGCGACGACGCTGGAGCCGCGCGAAGTGGTGACGCTGGCGAACTGCAACCAGTGCCACACCGAGCTGAAGGCGCACGGCGACAACCGCAACAACATCGCCAACTGCCTCTTGTGCCACACCAGTGGCGCCGAGGACCGCAACACCGCGTCGGTCGCCGGCGGCACCCCGGGCGTCGCCATCGACTTCAAGGTGATGATCCACAAGATCCACTCCGGCAAGCACCTGCCCTCGGTGAGCGGCGTGGCGACGAACCCGGACGGCACGCGCAACTACGCGGCGGCGCCGCAGCCCTACGAGCTGATCGGCTTCGGCAACGAAGTGGCCGACTTCTCGGACGTCACCTGGCCGGCGTGGCCGAGCTTCTACTCGCCGATGCCGCGCGACGTCGGCTACACGACACTGTCGTCGACGAACCAGTCGAAGGAGAACCTGATGCGGCAGGGGCCCGCCGAGTGCAACAAGTGCCACGGCGACCCCGATGGTGCGGGTCCGCTGCCGGCACCGGCCCAAGGCGACCTGATCTACACCCAGCCGACGATCGCCGCGTGCGCGTCCTGCCATGACGACTGGAACCCTGAGTTCCCGTACACGGCGAACCTGCAGACGATGCCGATCCAGCGCGACAACGCGGCGTGCAAGGACTGCCACCGTCCGAGCGGCACGGCGCTCGACGTGCTCGACGCCCACCGGCACCCGCTGGTCGACGACG
>CANGSN010000395.1 GCA_947455805.1 Planctomycetota bacterium | reverse complement strand
TGTGGCAGGATCGCGCCGCCAGCGCGGTGGCCACGCGGCGCCCGTTCTGGCTGCCGCAGCCGCTGGCCGACGAAGCCGTGCGGCGCTGGCTCGGCAACCTGCCGACCGAGCAGATGGTGCGCACCGTCGACCGCGAGGACCGGCAGCGCGAGCACGAGTTCGGCACCAGCTACCAGACCACGCTGTGGGTGGCCGAGGATCCGCGCGCGGTGCAGCGCAGCGAACAGTCGCTGCGGTCGACGCTGCAGCGGCTCGAGCGCACCACGGTCGTCAAGTACGGCGGCATCGCGGTCGGCTGGACGGCGCTCGCCGTGCTGCTCGGCTGGATCGACCGCCTGTCGCGCGGCTACATGACCTGGCGCCTGCGACTCGTCGGCCTGCTCGGCGGGCTCGCGGTGCCGACCGTCCTCTTCCTCGTGTAGGATCCGAATGCCGACCATGGAGGCCCAACGTCGCCAACCAGATCCCGTGCCGGCCCCGCGCGTCGACTGGGAAGCGTTCTACCGCAGTTACCGGAAGCCCGGCTACCTGCCCGGCTTCGAGATCGTCAACAAGCTCGGCGGCGGCATGTTCGGGCTGGTGTTCAAGGCCCGCAAGGAATCGATCGGCAAGGACTACGCGATCAAGTTCCTGAAGGTCGACGACGACACCGTGCGCGACGCGGTGATGCGCGAGATCGACAACGTGTCGTTCTTCGCCCAGATCGACCACCCGAACCTGGTGTCGATCGAGGACAAGGGCACGGTCGACGGCATCCCGTACCTGGTGATGAGCTACGCCGGCGAGGACACGCTGCAGAAGCGGTTGGCCTCGGGCGGCATGACGCGCGAGCAGGCGCTCGACGTGTTCGTGCAGGCGGCGCGCGGCGTGCAGGCGCTGCACGACCACTCGCTGGTGCACTTCGACCTGAAGCCGGCGAACATCTTCCTGAAGGGCGACGTCGCCCGCGTCGGCGACTACGGCCTCAGCAAGCTGGTGACCGCGTCGCGCAACTCGCTGAGCTTCGGCCGCGGCACCCCGTACTACATGGCGCCCGAGATGCTGCAGCGGCGCGGCGACGCGCGCAGCGACATCTACTCGCTCGGCATCCTGCTCTACGAGTGCCTCTACGGCGACGTGCCGTTCCGCGGCGACTCCGAGTGGGAGGTGCTGAAGAAGCACGAGGTGGCGACGCCGGAGTTCCCGCCGCACGCGTCGGCGGCGGATCGCGCGATCGTGCTGCGCTGCCTGCAGAAGCGGCCCGAGGATCGCTTCGCGTCGGTGGCCGAACTGCTGCGGGCGCTGCAGGCGCCGGTGGCGCTGGGGGACAGCCTGGTGTTGGCACCGGCACCGTCTTGCGCGCTGCCGGCGCCGTCGATGTCGTCGGCGCCGGCGGTGGCCCCCGTGCATGCGGTCGAGCCGCCGCCGTTGCGCGATCCGGCCGAGAGTCCCTACGGCATGCCGTGGCGGCCGGCGCCCACGCCGCGCGGCCCGATCGGTGCTTTGGTGCACGGGTTCTTCTCTCTGGTCAGCCTCGTGCTGTTCGTCGTGCTGCTGCCGGTGCGCGCGATCAGCACGGTCGCCGGCCGCGGCATCGTCTGGCTGGTGAAGCTGCCGTTCACGATCCTCGGCCTGATGCTGCGCCTGATCGGACTGTTGCTGGTGATGGCCCTGGTCGTGCTGGCGCTGGTCACCGTCGCTTCGCTGTTGGCGGCTGTCTGACGGCACCTTCCGCGCTATCATCCCGCGCGCCATGAGCGAACGAGCCGTCGACATCGCGCGCCTGCAGGCGATGGACGAAGCCGCCTGGGCGGCGGTGCAGGAAGACTATTTCCGCCGCATCTACTTCTACGTGAAGCGGTTCGTCGGCGACCACCAGACGGCCGAAGACCTGACGCAGGACGTGTTCCTCGGCGCCTTGCGCGGCATCGCCGGCTTCGACGCCAACTACACGTTCGACCAGTTCTTGTTCGGCATCGCCAAGAACCGCGTCATCGACCACTACCGCAAGCACAAGGTGAAGCTGATCCCGGCCAAGCCGGACGACGACGGCGACAAGAGCCAGATCTGGCTCGAGAACCTGGCGACCGACGCCGGACCGGCGCCGAAGGAGCGCGTCGTGCACGACGAGAACGAGGCGCGGCAGCGGCGCGTGCTGGCGACGATCCTGCGCGACTACGTCGGCGAGCTGTGGGCCGCCGGCGAGTTCCAGAAACTGATGGTGCTCGAGTACCTGTTCGTGCTCGGCGGTCGCAACAAGGACGCGGCGAAGCGCTTTGGCATCGCCGACGAGAAGGCGGTCGCCGGCATCAAGTTCCGCGCCGTCGAACGGCTGCGCGGCCTCGCCCGGCAGCACGACCCGAACCACTCCCTGTTCCTCGGCCTCTGGCGCCCGGGGTCGCGATGAACGACGACCAGGAACTCGATCCGTCCCTCGCCCTGACCGTGGCCGCGGTCTGGCGGCAGTCCCGCATCTCGTGCCCGCACCCGCACCTGCTGCAGAGCTACCTGCAAGGCGGCCTGCAGGGCGGGGCGAAGGACTTCCTGCAGTTCCACCTGCGCGACAGCCAGTGCCCGTACTGCCACGCGGTGGTGGAGGAGCTGCGTGCGCGCGATGCCGCCGCCGCTTCGCCGGTGCTCGACGACCTGCGCGATCGCCTGCTGCGCTCGACCGGGGTCGAGCTGCGGCGCGGCCGCGCCTGAGTTTCTCAGGTCCCGTCCGAATAGTCCGCCGGCCTTGCCGCATGGCGCGGTGTGGAACCCACAAGGGCTCCTGTCACCAAGCCAAACGGAAACGACATGATCGGCAAGACTCTCAAGTGGATGCTCCTCGGCGGTGCGGCGCTCGGTGGAGCCGGCTTCCTGTTCCTCGGCACCGATTTCCCGAGCTACGTCGGCACCTTCGCCAGCTCGATGCGCGAGAGCGTCGCCGGGTCGATCCCGGTCGACATCGAGCTGAAGCGGGCCGAGAGCCTGATCCGGCAGATCGATCCGCAGATCGACACCTGCAAGCGCGACCTCGCCCGCGCCGAGGTCGAGCTCGAGGAACTGCAGACCTCAGTCGTGCACCTCGAGAAGGTCGTCGACGGCGAGGAGCGCAAGCTCCGCACCGGCGCCAAGCTGCTGTCCGGCGACGGCAGTGGCGCCCAGGTCCAGCTGGCCAACGACCTCGGTTCGCGCCGGCGCGTCAGCGTCGACCTGCAGCGCACCAAGGACAGCTACGTCAACAACGTCGCCATCCTGAAGACCAAGCGCACGCTGATCGAACGGCAGTCGCGCGCGGTCGACGCGGCGAAGCAGCGCCTGCTGGCGGTGCGCACTGAACGCGAGGCGCTGGAAGACCAGTGCCGCGCGCTGAAGACGCAACAGATGCAGGTCGCCGCCCTGTCGGCGCACAGCCAGCGTTTCGACCTCGACAGCACGGCGCTGAGCCAGGCGAAGGAAGTCATCGCCACGGTCAAGAAGCGCCTCGACGTCGCCCAGCGCATGCTGGAGAACGACATGGTGTTCCAGGGCGAGCCGGACGAGATCGCCATCGAGTCGCGCGACGTGGTCAAGGAGATCCACGAGCTGTTCGCGGCCTCGGGCACCGCGGCCGCGGCGCCCCGCGACGCGCGGGTGCTGATCGAGCTGCCGAACGGCGGCAAGTGA
>CANGSN010000394.1 GCA_947455805.1 Planctomycetota bacterium | reverse complement strand
GGGCGGCGGTCGCGGTCTCGCGGCAGGCGAACGCGTACTCGCCGTTGCGCACGCGCACGGTGACGACGGCGCCGTGGCCGAGGTCATGGTCGAGGATCAGCTCGGTCAGCGGGTCCTCGATGCGGCGCTTGATCAGGCGGCGCAGTTCGCGCGCGCCGAACTCCTCGGAGAAGCCCTGCTTGGCCAGCAGCACGCGCACGCCCGGCGAGAAGCTGACGGCGATGCCGCGCCGCTTCAGCAGGTCGGCGACCTCGCGCAGCATGTTGCCGGCGATGCGTTCGCAGACCTTCTGGTCGAGCGGGTTGAACATCACGACTTCGTCGATGCGGTTGACGAACTCGGGGCGGAAGAACTCGCGCAGCGCCTCGAACGTCACCGAGCGCAGGTCGACGTCCTGCAGGCTCTGCCGGCGGTGCGCCGCCGAGAAGCCCATGCGCGTGCGCACCGCGTCGATCTTCTCGATGCCCAGGTTGCTGGTCATCAGGATCAGCGCCTGGTGGAACTGCACCGTCTGGCCCTTGCTGTCGGTGATGATGCCCTCGTCGAGCAGCTGCAGCAGCAGGTTGTGGACCTTGTAGTGCGCCTTCTCGACCTCGTCGAACAGCACGACGCTGTTCGGCTTCTTCTTGATCGCCTCGGTCAGGAAGCCGCCTTCGTTGTGGCCGATGTAGCCGGGCGGCGAACCGATCAGCTTCGCATACTCGTGCGGCAGCGCGTACTCGCTGCAGTCGACGCGGATCATCGCCGCCGGATCCTCGAACAGGTTGCGCGCCAGCGCCTTCGCCAGCTCGGTCTTGCCGGTGCCGGTGCGGCCGACCAGCAGGAACGTGCCGACCGGGTTGGTCGGGCGCTTCAGGCCGACGGCGGCCTTCTTGACGGCGCGCACCAGCGAGCTGATCGCGTCGTCCTGGCCGATGATCTGCTGGCGGAGGTTGCGCTCGAGGTTGTTGACGCGGCGGAACAGGTTCTGGCGGGCGTTCTCGTTGCCCGGCCGCGGCAGGAACGGATCCTCCGCGTCCTCGGCCGCCTTCGCGCCGGCCGTGCCCGACGGGATGCTGACCTGGTGGATCTCCAGCGACGGGTTGACGTCGATGCAGATCTGGTAGAGCAGCTCCTCGACGATCTCGAGGTCGTAGCCCTCGTCGAGCTTCTTGACCGCGGTCAGCACCTCGGCCTCGAACGTCGGCACGCAGGCGCGCACGACGCGTTGCCGGTAGTTCGCCTTGTTGCTGATCGGCACCGAGTGGAGCTCCTGCATGAGCTCGTCGGAGCAGCACCGGACTTTGATGAACTCGTCGATCAAGTCGAAGTACTTGATGACGAACGCTGCTCCTGGATGCTTCAAGTCGTTCGCTCCTCGGGCCTGTTCTGGTCCGAGGGGTTTTCGGGTGCGTGCGCGCGGCGACTTGACGCACGCTGCACGAAACCCAGAAGTGTCCGTGTCCGCCGCTGCTGGAGCCGTCGCCACGACGACGGTGCACGCTGGTGTTGCCCGATCCGAAGCTGCTCGCCCTGCTGGTGCACAAGGGCCTCGTGCCGATCGAACTCGCGCGCGAGGCCCTGGCATCCGGTGCGCCCGGATCGTTCCTGGTGAAGCGCGGCCACTGCTCGCGCGAGCAGTGGGAACAGTGGCAGCGCACCGACGCCGGCACGCGTCCGGTGCTGCGCCGCTACGAACTCGGTGACGTGCTCGGCGAGGGCCACGTCGGCCGCGTGTTCGCCGCCACCGACCGCACCGACCGCAGCAGCGTCGCGTTGAAGGTGCTGCGGCCCGAACGCGCCGCCGATCCGGTGGAGACGGAGCGCTTCGTGCGCGAGGCGAAGTTGCTGATGGAGTTGCGCCATCCGCACCTCGTGCAGGGGCTGCGCGTCGCCAAGGAAGGCGACACGATCTTCTTCGCGATGGAGCACCTGCCCGGCCGCGAACTGCTGGCGGTGCTGCAGGAGCGCGGTCGCCTCGACGAGGAGACGGCGCTGCAGATCGTCGTCGACGTCGCCGGCGCGCTCGCGGCACTGCACCAGAAGGGCCTCGTGCACCGCGACGTCAAGCCTGGCAACATCCTGTGGTCGGAGGCGCGCGGCGCCGTGCTGATCGACCTCGGCTTCGCCGTCGTCGGCGCCGACGCCGGCGGCAGCGACACCACCGCCGGCACCGTGCACTACATCGCGCCGGAGCAGGCCAGCGGCGAAGCGCTCGACGTGCGCGCCGACATCTATGCGCTCGGCGCCACGCTCTACCACCTGGTCACCGGCTCGCTGCCGTTCGAGGGCCGCACCAGCGAGGAGGTGCTGGCCAAGCAGGTGCTCGAGTCGCTGTCCGGCGAACGCATCCGCGCGCTCGACCTGTCGCCGCAGCTGCACTACTTCCTCGAGAAGATGATGGCCAAGGACCCGCAGATGCGCTTCCAGGATCCGGCGCACCTGCAGCGCGAGGTGACGGCGTTCCTGCAGCAGCAGCGGCAGCGGCGCGAACTCGAGCAGAGGCAGAAGAAGCCGGATCTCGGCGACTGGCGGAAGCGACCGCGGCGATGAGGGAGGTGCGCCGGTGAGCGAGGTTCGGCAGTGAGCGAGGTGCGCTACGACGAAGCGGCGTCGGGCACGCGCCCGGGCTTCCCCTACCGCTGGGCGTGCCGGCGCTCCGCCAACTGCTGCGCGATCCCCGGCGGCGTCGTGCGCGTCACCGCCGACGAGATCGCGCGCATCGCGGCCCTGCTCCGCATCGGCGAAGCGGCGTTCCGCCCGCGCTACCTGCAGCCCGACGGCGAACGGCTGAAGGACGGCTTCGGCAACCGCTGCGTGTTCCTGCAGGAAGGGGCGCTGGCCGGCTGCGCGATCTACCCGGAGCGCCCGGCGAAGTGCCGGCAGTGGCCGTTCTGGCCCGAGGTGCTGGTCGACCCGACGCTGCTGCGCCTGGTCGAACGCACCTGCCCCGGCATCGAGCCGTTGCCGGGCGCTGGTGCCACGACGAACGACCGCGGCGACGCGATCAGCTGAGCCGCAGTTCCAGCAGGTCGATCTCGGCGCGGCCGTCGACCGGGTCGATGCGCAGCCATTGCACCTCGGCCGGCAGCCCCGGGTGGCCGGCGAGCGGCACGCGGTAGTGGTGCACCTGCCCGTCGTTCCAGACCTGGAACTTCACCGAGCGCGGCTCGGTGAACGAGTCGTCGTCGGCGCCCTTCCAGAACAACTGCCCCACACCGGCATCGATCGAGTAGGCGGGGTTGTGGATGCGCATCACGAGCTCGACGGTCGCGATCGGCCGCGACAGGCACGGCGTCACCACCCATGGATCGGGGCCGATCGAGTTCCAGACGAAGCCGACGTCGTGCGGTGCCGGCGCCGAGCGCGGCACCAGGTCGTGGTTCGGCCAGAAGCCGCGGCGCTGCTCGCGCACGCGCAGGTCGAAGTGGTCCTGCGGCCAACGCTCCGGCAGGTACAGGCGATCGCGCAGCGACAGCAAGGCGTCGCGTTGCACCGCGGGCAGTGCCGCCGTGCGCGCCACCAACGTGTCGCGTGGTGGCGGCGGCGCGTCGACGTCGACGAAGTCGGGCACACCGTCCCGCACGCCGTAGCGGCGGCTGCCGTGCAAGGCGCCGTCGCCGGGGCGCAGCGGCTCGCCGGTGTGCGGGT
>CANGSN010000393.1 GCA_947455805.1 Planctomycetota bacterium | reverse complement strand
GCTCGAACAGCTCGTGCCGGGGTCGCGTTGATGGCCCGCGAGCACGAGGCGCTGCTGGCCGCCGTGGCTCGTGCCCACCCGGACCGCGCGATCGTCGTCATCGGCGCGGCCGCACTGCGTTGGCACTTTCCTGGGTTTCGCGGCACCCTCGATCTCGATCTCTGCCTCGCGGTCGATCTGGCCGAACACGGCCGCGGCCTCGGCTTGCCGTCCGATTGGCGGCGGCAGCTCGGCGTGCCGCATCGCTGGCGCACGGAGGATGGTCGGATCCTCGACATCCTGCCGGCGGCGGACGCTCTGCTCGCGACCGGGCGGATCGCATGGCCCGATGGCACCGTCATGGACCTGACCGGCATCGACCTCGCGATGCGCGACCATCACCGATACGCGCCGGAGTTGCCGGCAAACGTCAGGGTGGCGTCTCGACGAGCCCTGTTCGTCGCCAAGGTCGTGGCGTGGTTGGACCGCCCGGTGGAGCGGCAGAAGGACCTGGGTGACCTGGCTCTGCTGCTGGACGACTACGTCGAGCTCGACGACTCTCGGCGGTTCGACGAACCAGCGCTCGCCGGAGTCGATTGGAGCGAACGTCCAGCGTTCTTGTTGGGCATGGACCTGCGGGCGATCTGCGCGGCGCGCCACCTGGCGTCCCTGCGCGAGTTCGTCCGCCGCGTCGGCGACCTGGACGGTCTCGAGCACCACTGGCTGTTGCAGGTTGCGCCACCCGCCTGGCGGGCCGACGACGTGGTCGCTACCGCCCGGCTCCGGGCTCTGGTCGCGGGTCTTGCGCTCGCGTGACGTCAACCGCTCTCCTCTAGCCAGCTGCGAACGCGTCGTGCGCGACGACTTCGCTTCGGCGCGAGCTGCGGAACGCTGCGCTCGATCCGAGCGACGAACGACGCGCACCCGCAGAAAAAGAACGCGTCGGCCCCTGCCATTCGCGGCCCGTCGGTGTTGAATCCGCACCTCGTGGACCCGGCTCTCGCGTTCGCCACATGGTGTGGCGCGCGGCAGCGCGACCACGCTCCGGAGCCTCCCGAATTGAGCACACCGCCGAAGGACCTTCGCGCCTGGACCATCCGCGACAGCGTGGAGCTGTACCAACTCGCCGCCTGGGGCGGTGACTCGTACGCGATCAACGATCGCGGCGACCTGCTGGTCCAGCCGATGGGCAAGAACGGGCCGAAGTTCTCGTTGCCCGAACTGGTCGAAGACCTGCGCAACCGCGGCATCGAGCTGCCCGTGCTGCTGCGCGTGTCCGACATCCTGCAGCTGCGCGTGCAGGCGCTCGGTGGTGCCTTCAAGAAGGCGATCGACGAGTGCGGCTACAAGGGTCGCTATCGCCCGGTGTTCCCGGTGAAGGTGAACCAGCAGCGCGACGTGGTCGAGGAGCTGGTCGAGTTCGGCAAGGACCACTCGCTCGGCCTCGAAGCCGGCAGCAAGCCGGAGCTGCTGATCGTGCTGGCGCACATGACCAACCAGGACGGGTTGATCATCTGCAACGGCTACAAGGACGTCAGCTTCATCGAGACCGCGATGCTCGCCCAGAAGATGGGCCTGCACACGATCATCGTCGTCGACCGCTTCGAGGAGCTGGAGACGGTGCTCGCCGTCAGCAAGCGCTTCGACCTGCGGCCGCACATCGGCGTGCGCGCCAAGCTGGCGAGCCGCGGGGCTGGCAAGTGGCAGGAGTCGGGCGGCGAGAAGAGCAAGTTCGGCCTGACCGCGGCCGAGATCGTCGACGTGGTCGAGCGCCTGAAGGAAGTGAACATGCTCGACTGCCTCGAGCTGCTGCACTTCCACATCGGCAGCCAGATCACCGCGATCCGCGCCATCAAGGACGCGCTGAAGGAGGCGACGCGCTTCTACACCGAGCTGCACGACCTCGGCGCCGGCCTGAAGTTCCTCGACGTCGGCGGCGGCCTCGCGGTCGACTACGACGGCTCGCAGACCAACTTCCACAGCTCGGCCAACTACTCGCTGCAGGAGTACGCCAACGACGTCGTGTTCGCCGTGCAGCAGGCGTGCGACGAGAAGGGCATCGCGCATCCGGACCTGGTCAGCGAGTCGGGCCGCGCGCTGACCGCGCACCACGCGATCCTGGTGTTCGACGTGCTGGGCGTGAGCAAGCAGAACGTCGACGTGCCGAAGGGTGCGGCCGAGCACGAGGACAGCACCATCGCCAACATGGTGCAGATCCTGAAGGAGCTCAGCCTGAAGAACTTCCAGGAGAGCTACCACGACGCGCTGCAGCTGAAGGAGGAGGCGATCAGCCTGTTCAACCTCGGCTACCTCGACCTGAAGGGCCGCGCGATCGCCGAGAACCTGTTCTGGTGCATCTGCGACAAGATCCGGCTGATCGTCAACACGCTCGACTACGTGCCGGACGAGCTGCAGGGTCTCGAGCGCGCACTCGCCGACACCTACTACTGCAACTTCTCGGTGTTCCAGTCGGCACCCGACCACTGGGCGGTGAAGCAGCTGTTCCCGACGATGCCGATCCACCGGCTGAACGAACGGCCGACGCGGCGCGCGATCCTCGCCGACCTGACCTGCGACAGCGACGGCAAGGTCGACAAGTTCATCGACCTGCGCGACGTCAAGAACGTGCTCGAGGTGCACCAGGTGACGCCGGGCAAGCCGTACTACCTCGCCATGTTCCTGGTCGGCGCCTACCAGGAGATCCTCGGCGACCTGCACAACCTGTTCGGCGACACCAACGCGATCCACATCTCGATGGACGAGCAGCACGGCTACCGCATCGAGCGCGTGATCGAGGGCGACTCGATCACCGAGGTGCTGAGCTACGTGCAGTACGACAAGCAGGACCTGATCCGCCGCATGCGCAGCCGCCTCGAGCAGGCCGTGCGCACCGGCAAGGTCAACATGCGCGAGTCGGCGCTGCTGATGCGCCGCTACGAGGAAGGCCTGGCCGCCTACACCTACCTGGCCGACGACGACGCGGTGTTCGGCACCAGCGACGGCAACGGCCAGTCCCTGCCGGCGGTGCAGCTGCCGCAGGCGCCGGGGCTCGATGGTGTCGTCCTGCCGCCGACCGCCGTGCACGAGTCGATGCCGCCGGCCTGACGGCGGCCGTCTCGTGATGTTCGACCCCGGCAGCCTGTGCGCCACGTGAGCATGCGCTGGCGCGCGCTCTGCGCCGTTCCGACTCCCCTGACCGAGCTCGCTGCATGCACGCCGCCGTCTTCGTCGATTTCGAGAACCTGTTCCTGTCGCTGAAGAACCGAGAGGAACTGACCGGCCAGCGCATCCGCGACCTGTGCTTGTCGATCCTCGAGCACCTGAAGGGACGCCTGCACGCCGACAAGGCGCCGATGGTGCTCGGCCGCTCGTACGCGGCGTTCGACACCTACCCCGGCATGGAGTTCGCGCACGACCTGGCGCTGATGGGCTTCGACCCGCAGTACGTGCTGACCGGCCACGCGGGCAAGAACTCGGCCGACGTGCAGCTCGCCTGCGACGTCTGCCGCGTGCTCTATCGGCGCCCCGACATCGACGCGATCGTCATCGTCAGCGGCGACCGCGACTTCATCCCGATCGCGCGCCAGGTGCTCGAGGAGAACCGCGAACTGCGCGTCGTCGCCATCCCCGACAGCACCAGCGGCGACCTGCGCATGCGCGTCGGCGCCGAGCG
>CANGSN010000392.1 GCA_947455805.1 Planctomycetota bacterium | reverse complement strand
GTGCTCCGCCTTCAGGTGCGGCGCGCCTTCCACGGTCTGCGTGCCGCAGATGCGACGGTTCAGCGCCTCGATCTGCTTCTTCTTCAGGCCGAGCACCTTCAGGCCGTTGAACTTGCCGTCGGCCTTTGCCGCAGCGGGATCAAGGCCGGCGGCCTCGAGCACCTGCGTGGGCATGCTCCATGCGCTGAACGCGAAGCCCAGCTCGAACATCATCGGCAGCTGGTTCTCGAGCGCCACCAGGTTGTCGCCGGTGTAGCCCTTCGCGCTCAGGTGCTGGCGGAACGTGGGGCCCGTGGCCGGAATGCGGCCGTCCGCATCGGGCATGGGGGTGTCCAGGTTCAGCGTGCCCATGACGTGCGCCAGGATCTCGTCGGTCTGCGTGGCGCTGTAGCCGAGGGCCTTCATCGCCGGACGCAGGCTCTGGTTGGCGATCTTGAAGTAGCCGCCGCCGGCGAGCTTCTTGAACTTGACGAGCGCGAAGTCCGGCTCGACGCCGGTGGTGTCGCAGTCCATCAGCAGGCCGATCGTGCCGGTCGGCGCGATGCAGGTCGTCTGCGCGTTGCGGAAGCCGTGCTTCTCGCCGAGCGACAGTGCGCGGTCCCAGCACTCGCGCGCCGACTCGAGCAGGTCGGCCGGGCACTGCTGCGGGTCGATGCCGACCGGCGTGATGCTGAGACCTTCATACTCGCTGGCCGAGGCGTTGTAGGCGGCGCGGCGGTGGTTGCGGATCACGCGCAGCATCGACTCGCGGTTCTTCCCGTAGCCGGGGAACGCGCCGAGCTCCTTCGCCATCTCGGCCGAGGTCGCGTAGGCCTCGCCGCACAGGATCGCCGACAAGGCGCCGGCGATGTTGTAGGCCTTCGGCGACGCGTACGGGATGCCCAGGCGCATCAGGATCGTGCCGAGGTTGGCGTAGCCGAGGCCGAGCGTGCGGAACTCGTAGCTCTTCTTGGCGATCTCCTGGCTCGGGAAGCTCGCCATCAGCACGCTGACCTCGAGCACGATCGTCCACAGGCGCGACGCGTGCTTGTAGCCCTCGAGGTCGAACGTGCCGTCCTCGGCGAGGAACTTGGCGAGGTTGATCGACGCCAGGTTGCAGGCCGTGTCGTCGAGGAACATGTACTCGCTGCACGGATTGCTGGCGTTGATGCGCCCGTCGGCCGGGCACGTGTGCCACTCGTTGATCGTGGTGTCGTACTGCACACCCGGATCCGCGCAGCCCCACGCGGCGTAGGAGACCTTGTCCCACAGCTCGCGGGCGTCGACTTCGCGCGCGACGGCGCGGTCGGTGCGGCGGATCAGGCGCCACTTGCCGCCTTCGTCGACGGCGCGGAAGAACTCGTTCGGCACGCGCACCGAGTTGTTCGAGTTCTGGCCGGCGACGGTGCCGTAGCCCTCGCCGTCCCAGTCGGTCGTGTACTCGGGCACGTCGATGGCGCGCAGGCCCTGGCCGCCGAGCTGGATGGCGCGCTGCAGGTAGGCCTCGGGCACGCAGGCGGCGCGGGCTTCGTGCAGGGCGGCGCGCAGCTTGTCGTTCTCGCTCGGCGTGGTGACGACGCCCTGGCTGCCGTCCGCCGCCTGCACGTGGCAGGCGTTGACGACGGCGTTCAGGTGCTTCTTGATCAGCTTGCTGCCGGCGACCAGCGCCGCGACCTTCTGCTCCTCGATCACCTTCCACGACACGAACGCTTCGATGTCCGGGTGGTCGAGGTCGAGGCAGACCATCTTCGCGGCGCGGCGCGTGGTGCCGCCCGACTTGATGGCGCCGGCGGCGCGGTCGCCGATGCGCAGGAAGCTCATCAGGCCCGAGCTCTTGCCGCCGCCCGACAGCGGCTCGTTCTCGCCGCGCAGCAGCGAGAAGTTGCTGCCGGTGCCGGACCCGTACTTGAACAGGCGCGCCTCGCGCGTCCACAGGTCCATGATGCCGCCCTCGCTGACGAGGTCGTCGGTCACCGACTGGATGAAGCAGGCGTGCGGCTGCGGCCGTTCGTAGGCGCTGCGGCTCTTGTGCAGCTTGCCGGGCTGGCTGCCGGAGCCTTCGACGAACCAGTGGCCCTGGGCCGGGCCGGTGATGCCGTAGGCGTGGTGCAGGCCGGTGTTGAACCACTGCGGCGAGTTCGGCGCCGCGTGCTGCGCCGCCAGCATGTGGCACAGTTCGTCCTCGAACGCCTGCGCGTCGTCGGGGCTGTCGAAGTAGCCGTACTCCTCACCCCAGTGGCGCCAGCAGGTGGCCAGGCGCTGGAAGACCTGCCGCGCGTCGCGCTCGCCGCCGAGCACCGGGTTGCCGCGGTCGTCGGTCAGCAGCTTGCCGGCGGCGTCGCCGTGCTCGGCGGTGCCGCGCTGCGGCACGCCCGCCTTGCGGAAGTATTTCTGCGCCAGGATGTCGACGGCGACCTGCGTCCAGTGCGTCGGCACGTCGATGTCGCGTGCCTCGAACACCAGCGAGCCGTTCGGGTTGCGGATCTCCGAGTGGCGCTTGCCGAACGGGATGCCTTCGTACGGGGACTTGCCCTTGACCGTGAACCGACGATTGACCTTCACGCGACTTCCTCCTGATCCGTGGCCTCGCCACGGGGTACCGCTGCGCCGCCCGTTGCCGGGACGACTTGTGCCTGGGACGACTGGCCTGGAACGACTTGACTCTGACGAGACGGTGCCTTGGACGACTTGCCGGTGACGAGTGCTCTGGCTTGGTTCGCTACCGGTTCTTCTGGCGGTCCCTGCGACGGTGCGGTCGGTGATGGCACCGGACCGCGCGCCATTCGCCTGGCGCCCCGATGGCGGTGGGCGACGAAGATCCTCACGGGCCTGTCGGACCAGGCACACCGGCGTCAGGTTGCGCGTGGGGTCGACGCCAGCCGGACCGGTGGATCACCGTCGCCCGGGCCGTTGCTCGGGCACTGTCGCGCCGGCAGGGGGGCCGGCTCGCCGGCAGGGGGGCCGGCGAAGGAACCAGAAGAATCAGAGAACGAACCGAGCGTGACCGGCGCCCGCCACCGCTGCGATCCCGGTGGTTGCTCCCCCTCGGGGACTCCCGAGGGATTGGGGCAACCAGCACCGCCAACCGCAGAGGTCCACTAGATATTGGGCTCGACGCAGGGGCGCAACCGAGGGCTCGCCAAATCACCTGAGGGCCGCAGGAAGGCGGGAGGTACGCCCTGGTGCACGGATTCGCAAATGGGGGCTCAGAGCGACGGCAGAAAGCAGCCGACGGCTTCGGGGCCGGCGACGAAGCTGCGGTCGCCGCCGAGTGTGCGCAGCACCGCTTCCCGCAGGTCGTGGGTGACGGCCGGCCGCCGCTGGCCGCGTGCCGCCCAGGCGTCGTCGATGCGGCCGCGGTAGGTGGGGCCCGCGGCGGTCAGCACGAACGCTTCGGGCGTCAGTCGGGCGCCGACCTCCCGGGCCAGCTGTTGCTCGCGGTCGAGCACGAGGCGGCCCGGCAGCTGGTAGTCGGCGGCGTGCCGGCGCACCTGGTCCGGCGTCGCCTTCGGATCGGCGACCACCAGGAACAGGTCGACGGGCGCGTCCTGCCACTGCGCCGCCAGCTGCCGCAGCGTCGGCGCGTAGGCGTTCGCGATCGGGCACTCGAGGCTGGTGAACACCAGCACGTGCACGCGACCGGCGGCGGGGGCGGCCGGCGCGGCCGGCCGGCCGTCGACGGCGACC
>CANGSN010000391.1 GCA_947455805.1 Planctomycetota bacterium | reverse complement strand
CTACCTGTTCGGCAACGGCAAGAAGCACGCGGCCGAAGGTCGCGAAGTGAAGGTCGCCCAGGCCGTCGACACGTTCACCTCGGCGCCTTGGTTCTCCGGCTTCCGCGAACGCATCACGGTCCTCGGCCTCGAGGCGGTCGTGCGGCCGGTTGCCGACGCGCACACCTGGTTGCTGACCGAAGGCTGGCTGCGGCACGGGCGGCTGAGTGTGCACGAGGTGCCCGGCACCGCCTGAGGCCGCCGCTACGGCTTGCTGCAGTGCATGCGCAGCTGGTGGAAGCGCACGCCCGGCGCCTCGACCGGATAGCGCTTCACCGAGCGCCACACGAAGCCGAGCTTCTCGAGCAGTGCACGCAGCTCAGCCTCGGTCCAGAAGCGCATCTCGAACGTGTCGTCGCCGGGCGGATCGTTCGGTGTGCCCTGGCCGACCTCGGGCATCTGGAACACGAGGTCGCCGCCGGGCCGCAGCACGCGCAGCACGTCGGCGAGGTACCCGCGGGTCACGTGCCGCGGCATGTGCTGCAGCACGATGTGCGTGAACACGAGGTCCGCCGACGCGTCCGGTAGCGGCAGCGTGTAGCCGTCGCCTTCGACGAAGCGCACGTTCGGCAGGTGGGCGAGTCGCGCGGTGGCCTTCTTCACCATCTCGCCGCTGACATCGACGCCGATCAGCTGGCCCACGTGCGGGGCCACGAACTCGTCCATGCGGCCGATGCCGCAGCCGAGGTCGGCGACGGTCTTCTCTTTGGTGAGCAGATGCCAGAGTTCGGCGAAGAACGCGTCGACGTCGCGTTGTCCCGAGGCACGGAACGCGTCGCCCTGGTCGGGGGCGGCGCTGGCGATGTAGAACTCGGCGTTCTCGCGCGCGCGGCGGTTTCAATCCGCCTTCATGTCGAGCTTGCCGCCGGCGAGCGGCGTCTGCTGCACGAGGTGCTCGTTGACGACTTCGCCGCGGATCAGGTGCTGCTGCACGATCTGCTCGAGCACCGCCGGCGTGCAGCCGCGATACCACGTGCCCTCGGGATAGACGACGGCGATCGGCCCGTCGGCACACAGCCGCAGGCAGGCCGCGCGCGTGCGCTGCACGCCGCCGTGCTCGGACAGGCCGAGTTCCTTCAGGCGGCCCTTCAGGAAGTCCCACGACTCGGTCATCGCCTCGGCGCTGCAGCATTTCGGCTTCTGCGTCTCGCAGCACAGGAACACGTGCCGCCGGGCCACGGGCAAGCCGATCTTCTGCGCCACGTCGCGCGCCTTCTGCCGGTCGTCGGTCGAGCTCATGGGCTCAGTGTGACCGCCGCGTTCGGCGTTCGCCACGGTCCGGCCGCCGCCAAGACCATTGCGCGCGCCCGCCGCCGTCGGCTAGCACTGCGCAGATGAGCAAGATCAAGGTCAAGAACCCCGTCGTCGAGATGGATGGCGACGAGATGACGCGCATCATCTGGAAGTTCATCAAGGAGAAGTTGATCCTTCCCTATCTCGACATCGACCTGAAGTACTTCGACCTCGGCATCGAGCACCGCGACAAGACCAACGATCAGGTCACGATCGACTCCGCGAACGCCACCAAGCAGTACGGCGTCGCCGTGAAGTGCGCCACGATCACGCCCGACGAGGCGCGCGTGCAGGAGTTCAAGCTCAAGGAGATGTGGAAGTCGCCGAACGGCACGATCCGCAACATCGTCGGCGGGACGATCTTCCGCGAACCGATCATCTGCAAGAACGTGCCGCGTCTGGTGCCCGGTTGGACCAAGCCGATCGTCATCGGCCGCCACGCGTTCGGCGACCAGTACCGCGCGACCGACTTCGTCGTGCCGGGCGCTGGCAAGCTGACGATCACGTTCGAGGGCAAGGACGGAAAGAAGATCGAGCACAAGGTGTTCGACTTCCCCGCCGGCGGCGTCGCGATGGCGATGTACAACCTCGACGACCAGATCGTCGGTTTCGCCCGCAGCTCGTTCAACTACGGCCTCGAGCGCGGCTGGCCGGTCTACCTCAGCACCAAGAACACGATCCTCAAGAAGTACGACGGTCGGTTCAAAGACCTGTTCCAGAAGGTGTTCGACGAGGAGTTCGCCGACAGGTTCAAGGCCAAGGGCATCACCTACGAGCACCGCCTGATCGACGACATGGTCGCGTCGGCGCTGAAGTGGGAAGGCGGCTTCGTCTGGGCGTGCAAGAACTACGACGGCGACGTGCAGTCGGACACGGTCGCGCAGGGCTTCGGCTCGCTCGGCCTGATGACGTCGGTGCTGCTGACCCCGGACGGCAAGACCGTCGAGGCCGAAGCGGCGCACGGCACGGTGACGCGCCACTACCGCGAGCACCAGAAGGGCAAGCCGACGTCGACCAACCCGATCGCGTCGATCTTCGCGTGGACGCAGGGCCTGAAGTTCCGCGGCAAGTTCGACGGCACGCCGGACGTCGTCGCGTTCGCGGACGCGCTGGAGAAGGTCTGCGTGGCTACGGTCGAGTCGGGCCGCATGACCAAGGACCTGGCGATCCTGATCAGCGACAAGCAGCCGTGGCTGACGACGGAGCAGTTCCTGGACGCGCTGGACGGGGAGCTGAAGAAGAAGCTGCAGCGTTGATGCGGGGTTGAGCGCCGAGCGGCAACGCCGCAGCCGATCGAAGTGCCTCGCTTCGCTCGTCCAGTTCTGCGTGTGCTCGTTCGGCGACGCGGCGCTGCCCGATCCGCCGGCGCCGGCCGGAGTCGTGGTGCGGATCGTCGGCGCGTTCCCGGCCTCCGTCGACCCGCTGTGGCGCCGCTGCCTGCCGGCGGTGCCGTGCGCGGTGCGGCGCGACCATCGCCTCCTCGACTGGCGCTGGGTGCAGAACCCCGCCCATGCCGACTACGTGCGCGTCGTCGCATCGGTCAGCGGCGAGCCGACCGGCCTGCTGGTGCTGCGGCCGCACCACGAACTGATCCCCGGCGCTGCGGCGATCGTCGACTGGGTCTGCCACGACGACGACGCGGCGACGGCGCAGGCGCTGCTGGCCGAAGCGTGCCGCCTGACCATCCGCATCACCGGCCCGCACACGACGCCCGAGCTGCTGGCGGAGCACTGGCGCTACACGCTCGGCGACACCGACCTCTGCAGATGCCGGCCGCCGCCACCGCTGCACGGGCCGGCGTAGAGCGCGCTGGAACGGCACCCGCGACCGCGCATGATGCGGCGCCCACCGAGGCCCCGCACCGTGCAGCTCTCGCTCGAACAACGCCTGCTCCGTCTGCTGTCGCGCGAAGAGCGCGACGAGCAGCGCACGCACCGGGAACTGCGGGCGCAGCCGATCGAGCTGCGTGTGCTCGACGGCGAATGCATCCAGGGCGCTTGCTACCTCGGCGAGGACGGCAACGGCTTCCTGTTCGCGCTCGCCGACAACGCCAGCAAGTTCCGACCGGGCGATCCGTTGATCGCCAGCGACGGCGTCGACCTCGAACGCGGCGCGCCGCTCGCGTGCGGTGTCTACGACGCGCAGGCCGGCACGCTGCGCTGCGAGCCGGACCCGTTCCAGCGCGACGCCGAGGTCGACCTCAGGGAAGGCCGCGCCTACGTGCTCGACCGCCGGCCGTTCGGGTTGCAGGGCCGCCTGCGTGACGCGGTGCAGGCGGCGTTCCGCACGCCGTTCCTGGCGAAGGTGCTGACCGGCGAACATGCGCTCGCGCAGGATG
>CANGSN010000390.1 GCA_947455805.1 Planctomycetota bacterium | reverse complement strand
TTCCGCACGGCGACGGCCGCGCAGCGCGCCGAGCTGCTGGCGTTCCTGCGCTCGCTGTAGGCGCGCGAGCGGCGAGAGCGCTCAGCGCGGCACGGCCGCCGCAGGCCGCGCTTCGATCGGCAGCTCCAGCGTCGACGCCGCGCCGTCGCGCCACATCGTCACCGTCACCGTGCGACCGACGCCGTGGAGGTAGAGCTGCCGCTGGAAGTCGACCGGCACGTGGATCTCGACGCCGGCGAAGTGCGTCAGGAAGTCGCCGGGGCGCACGCCCGCAGTCGCCGCCGGACTCGGCGTGAACACGTTCTCGATCAGGATGCCGTGCGGCGGCTTCGCCATGGCCTTCCACTCCTTCAGGCCGCGCACCGCCGCGATCTCGGTGCGGCTCATCACCGACCAGCCGAGCCACGGCGATCGCTGCGTGCCGGCGGCGCGGATCGACGCGTGCAGGCCGACCAGCAGCTTGCTCGGCAGCGCCCACGCACTGCCGGGGCCGCTGCCCTCGAGCTTGCTGAGGATGCCGACGACGCGGCCGTCGAGATCGACCAGCGGCCCGCCGACGGCGCCGTCGGGCACCGCCATCGTCGCCTGCATGTAGGTCGCGCTCATCAGCTCCTGGTAGCAGTCGCGCGACGGCTTCGCGACCAGCAGGCCGAACGCGAAGAAGCGCTCGGGGCCGATCGGATCGCCGCAGCCGAGCAGGAACTGGCCGACGTCGGTCGCATCGCTGTCGCCGAACGCGAGCACCGGCAGCGGCGGCGGCGTGTGCAGCTGCCAGACCGCGGCGCGCACCACCGCGAGCTGCAGCGTCGGCTCGATGCCGAGCACGTCGACGATCGCGCGCTGGCCGTCGGCGGCTTCCATCTCGACCAGGTCCGCCAAGGTGCCGTCGTCGCGCTGCAGCGCCCGCAGCGACGTCAGCGCCTCGCCACCTTCGGCGACCAGGAAGCCCGAGCCGCTGCGGTGCAGGCGGAAGCCGGGGTAGTCGCGGTCGTCGGGCGGCACCACCCAGCCGTTCGCCGGGGCCGGGTCGCCGGGGCCGTTCGCCGTGGTCGTCGCCGCGGGGGCCGTGGCACCAGCAGGCGCCGCCGGTCCGTTCGCGGCAGCGGGCAACCGCACGAAGCTGCGCACGGTCACCACGCTCGGGAACACCGCCTTCGCCAGCGCCTGGAACTCAGCCTGCAGCGCCTTCGCAGTCGGTGCCGCAGGCGTGGCCGGGGCAACGGGTGCCGGCGTTTGCGCCAGCACGGCCGAGGCCAGCAGGCAGGGAATCGAGCGGAGCAGGGACGGCGACAGTTTCATTGGCGACGATCGACGCCGCGGCCGGTGCAGATGCCGCCAGCGCTGCGTGAAGATCGCCGCCGCAGCCGCGCCGCGATCGTTGCCGCGGCCGCCCGGCGGCGCTCCCATGCGCACGTGCCCGCCGCCACGCCGACCCACGACCTGCTCACCGAGCTGCGCGACTTCGCCGCGTTCGGCGCCAAGACGCTGGTCGGCGAACTGCAGGTCGGCGAGCTGCGCGTGCCGACGTTCACCAACGAGTTCTGGACGGCGGCGCAGCGCGAAGGGCACAGCCTGCACGAGGTCAGCTACCGCGCGTGCTTCAAGCCGTCGCTGCCGGCGTTCTTCGTCACCCGCCTGAGCAAGCCGGGCGACCTGGTCTACGACCCGTTCATGGGCCGCGGCACGACGCCGCTCGAAGCGGTGCTGCGCGGCCGTCGCGGCGGCGGCAACGACGTCAATCCACTGGCGACGATGCTGGTGCGGCCGCGCCTCGTGCCGCCGTCGCTGCCGGCGGTGCTGGCGCGCATCGACGAGATCGACCTGCACTACGACGGCACGCTGGCGGACGACCTGCTGGTGTTCTTCCATCCGGAGACGCTGCGCGAACTGTGCGCGCTGCGGCAGCAGCTGCTGCGCGCCGGCGAACGTGGCCCGCTCGATCCGGTGCTCGACTGGATCCGCATGGTCGCGGTCAACCGCCTGACCGGCCACTCGCCCGGCTTCTTCTCGGTCTACACGATGCCACCCAACCAGGCGGTCTCCGCCGACGCGCAGCGCAAGATCAACCAGAAGCGCGGGCAGACGCCGCCGCGGCGCTGTGTGCGCGCGATCCTGAAGAAGAAGTCGAAGGCGCTGCTCGCCGACTGCGCGTCGCTGTGGTCGCACGATCCGGCCGCCGACGCCGGCAACAGTCCCCTGTCGTGCGGTCAGGCCGCCTCGCTGGTGGCGCTCGGCGGCGGCTCGGTGACGTTGGTGGTGACGTCGCCGCCGTTCCTCGACGTCGTGCAGTACGCGGACGACAACTGGCTGCGCTGCTGGTTCTGCGGCATCGACCCGGCGCTGGTGCCGATGACGATGGCGCGCACGGTGCCGGCGTGGCAGCAGGCGATGGCGCCGGTGTTCGCCGAACTGCACCGCGTCGTGCGCGTCGGCGGCCACGTCGCGTTCGAGGTCGGCGAGGTGAAGGGCGGCAAGGTGCGCCTCGAGGAGGCGGTGCTGCCGATCGCCGCCGCCGCCGGGTTCACACCGCTGGCGGTGATGATCCACGCGCAGCAGTTCACCAAGACCGCGAACTGCTGGGGCATCGACAACAACCGCCGCGGCACCAACACCAACCGCATCGTCGTGCTGCGCCGCGATCGGGCGAAGCAGGCGCGCGGATCGGGCGCCAGCTGACGGCGCCAGCTGACGGCGACACGGCGGGTCAGCCCTGCTGGTTCTTCAGCTTCATGACGATCAGCAGCAGCACGCCGATCACCAGCAGCCCGAACACGAACACCACGAGTCCGGTCGGGATGCCCTTCGCGCGCGAGCGCACGATCGGTCGCCGCGCGCCGCCGCCACCGCGCCCCGGCCGCTCGAGCACGTCGAGTTCGTCGAGCAGCTCGGCGGCATCCTGCGGCCGTTCGCCGGGATCGCGCGCCAGCAGGCGCTTCTGGATCAGGCGATCGACTGCGGCCGGCACGCGCAGCGCCGGCGCGAACGGCGCCGGTTCGTCCTGCAGCTTCTGCCGCACGATCTCCTTCACCGTGCCGACGAACGGCGGCTTGCCGGTCAGCGCCGCATAGGCCGTGCAGCCGAGCGCGTAGAAGTCGGCGCGGCCGTCGACCGGTGCTGCGCGCAACTGCTCCGGCGCCATGAACGCCGCAGTGCCAGCGCGATCGCCCGCACCACCGATGCTGCGCACGAGGCCGAGGTCGGCGAGCTTGGCGCGGCCGTCGCCGAGCAGCAGCACGTTCGCCGGCTTGACGTCGCGGTGCACGAGCCCGGCCTGGTGCGCGAGCTGCAGCGCACCGACGACGTCGCGCAGGATCGGCAGCAGCTCGCCCCACGCGATCGGACCGCTGGTGCGCACGCGGCGCGCCAGGCTGCCGCCGCGCACCCACTCCATCGACAGGAAGTGGTGGCCGCGGTCCTGGCCGAAATCGAACACCTGGACGAGGCGTGGATCGGCGAGTGCCGCCGCGGCGCGGGCCTCGCGCAGGAACGCTTCGAGCGCTTCCGGCTTCGCCCCGTCGCTCGGCTGGCGCAGCACCTTCAGCGCCACTTCGCGCGCCAGCTGCACCTGTTCGGCGCGGTAGACGGTCGCCGAACCGCCGGCGCCCAGCAGACCGGTGATGCGGTAGTTGCCGAGCACCTGGCCGAGCAGGGGGTCGGGTCCTTCGACCACACCGACC
>CANGSN010000389.1 GCA_947455805.1 Planctomycetota bacterium | reverse complement strand
GCGCGCGCAGGCGTTCGGTGTCGGCGGGCGCCAGCGCCTGCACGCGCACGGCGTGTTCGAGCGCGCGCTCGCACAGCCGCTCGTGGCCGGCCAGGTACTGCTGCACGAACGTGCCGACGACCTGCTCGTCGCCCGGGTCGCCGGGCTTGCTGCCGTGGATCGGCGTGCGGTGCAGCCAGGCGTCGACGGCGGCCTTCAGCGTCGGCGCGTCGGCGATGCGGCGCTGCACGCGCGCCAGTGCCGGCGACGGCGAACCATCGTGGCTCTTCAGTGCCTCGAGGTAGCTGGCCTCGTTGCCGAACGGGATGCGGTCCTCGTCCGGCAGGCCCATCAGCACCTCGATCTCGCGCATCTGCGCCGACTGGAAGCCGCTCGCCGGGTTCAGCTTGTCGCGGAACTGCAGGTAGTCCTGCGTGCGCATCGTCTCCATCAGCCGGAAGTGCGTCGCCGCCAGCTCGAAGCAGAGCGTGATGCGCTTCAGGCTGTTCACCGCCCCGGCGAGCGCGTCCTCGGGCACCAGCGGCCGCGCGAACAGGTTGCGCGCGGCGACCAGTTCGCGCAGCACGACCTTGAACCACAGCTCGTCGATCTGGTGGATGACGATGAAGCGGACCTCGTCGTCGGTCAGGTTCGCTTCGCTCGCGTCGACGCCGCTCTGCAGCGACAGCAGGTCTTCGACGCGGATGTAGTCCCAGTAGCTGGCCGGACGCGGGCGGGTCATCCGCGCAGGCTAGCGGCGGCCGCGGGGCAAGGCGACTGCGCTGGTGTGCGCAGCGCCGCCGGCCCCATGGCAGTGGGCCGTTCAGCGCGGCGTCAGGTTGAAGTCGATCGTGATCGACTCCTGGCCCGGCGCGATCGTGACCATGCGCTCGGTCTCCCGGATGTCGATCAGCGCGTTGAACGGGCTGTCGGTGCTGTGGCGCGCGGCGGTGACCTTGTAGGTGCCGGGCGGCACGCGCTTCTGCAGGCGGAAGCGGCCTTCGCCGTCGCTGAGCACGTTGGCGTTGAACAGCGCGCGCGCGGCCGCCGCCTGCTGCTGCGGGTCGGAGTTGGGCTGCTGGGCCGCCTTCATCAGCTCGGGCGTCATCGGCATCGACAGCGACACCTTGATCTGGCCGGTCGGCACGCCGCCGACCGTGGTGATGCCCTCGACCACGGTGCCGAGCGCCAGCTGGATGACGCCGGCGTCGACCGTCGCGCCTTCTTCGGCGATCTTCAGGTTGATCGCCTTGCCCTCGCAGTACTGCGGGTGGGCGACGCGGACCATGTAGTCGGCGAACGCCAGTCGGCGCAGCACGAAGCGGCCCTGGGCGTCGGTGGTGGTCGTCTGCTTGGTGTGCTTCTCCGGCATCATCGCGCCGAAGATGCCGAACAGTTCGGTGTCGGCGGCGAGGCCGGCGTTGAAGTCGGAGGCGACGTTGGCGCCGGCGACCGGCTCGCCGCGGTCGTTGATGACCGTGCCGGTGATCGTGCCGCCGCTCGAGAGGCGCATCTCGACCTCGACGACCGGGCCGCCTTCGACGATCGTGAACGGCTCCGACAGCGTCTTCGCGTGCTGCGGGTCGGCGACCTGGAAGCGGAACGAGCCCGGCGGCAGGCCGCGCACGATCGCCCACTCGCCCTCGTAGTCGCCCGGGTTGATGCGGCGGTCGTTGAACTCCGGCACGTTGGCGATGCTCTGCGGCGCGTTCTCGAAGAAGCGCTTCAGGCCGAGCGAGTAGGCCTTCACCGGCGCGCCCGAACCGGCCGCCAGCACCTTGAGGCGCACCATGCCGCGCGAGGTCATCACCAGCATCACGTCAGTCTCGCCGGTCATGACGTTGGTGCGCTTCTTCTCGCTGTGGGTCGTCGCCGTGGCGATCAGCTCGTACGGGCCGCGGCGCAGCGTCGGGAACTCGAACACGCCGTCGGCGCCGGCGGTCACGCGCTCCTGCTGCGGCGTCTTGGCGCTGAGGCCGATCGCGCGGATCTGGGCACCCGGGATCGGCTTGCCGTTCGGATCGACGACGACGCCCCGGATCGGTTCGCCGACCTCGAGTTCGATCGGGAAGTCGTTGCCGCCTTCGGCCTTCAGCGGCTTGTTCAACAGCTGGGTGTGGGCGTAGCCCGGGGCTTCGGCGATCAGGTTGACGTTGCCTAGGCGCGGCGCGTTCGAGCAGCGGAACTGGCCCTGCGCGTCGGTCAGCAGCGGGATGCCGCGTTCGCGACCGGGCGTCGCGATCATCTGGTGCGATTGGTTGGTGCTCGCCACGTAGACTGTGGCGTTTTGGATCGGCGCCTTGGTGCCGCTGTCGACGACGCGGCCGGTGAGCGGGATGCCGATGTCGAGCCGCACGTCGCCGGCATCGAACCAGTCGCCTTCCGCGACCTTGATGCCCGGGCGGTTCACTTCGGGATACTCCCCACTGACGAGGCGCAGGTCGGCGGCCTGGCCGGGCTTCTTCAGGCCGAGCTGGAAGCGTCCGTCGTCGCCGGTCACCGCGCTGGCCAGCGGCGGCGTCACCTTGCCGGCCTGGTTGGCCAGGAACACGGCGACCGGGTTGGAGCTGGCGCTCTCCAGCAGCCACACCTGGACGCCGGCGGCCGGGGCGCCGCTCGGCAGCAGCACGCGGCCGCGCACGCCCTGCGGGGCGTCGGGGTTGCTGCTGTCGGGGGCGTTGGTGGCGGCGGTGCGCTGCGGATCCTGCGGTGCCGTCTGCACGCGGACCGGCGCCTGCGGCGCCTGCGGCTGGTCCGGCTTCGGCTCGTCCTTGGGTGCCGTCGGGGTCGGCGGCGTCGACGGCGTCGGCGTCACGTCCGGGGCCGAGGACTGCAGGGCGAAGTAGGCGCCGCCGGCCAGGGCGGCGACGACCAGCAACGGAACGAGGATCTTGGCGGCGTTGGACACGTCGGTTCGGCGGTCGAGGATCAGCGGGCGGGGGGGATGTCGAGGTCGCGCTGCACCAGGGCTTGGCCCGGTGGCACCGAGACATTGGTCGAGGATCGTTGCAGCTGCAAGAGTTGCTGGGCGATCTGGGCTTCCGGCTCGGCGCCGCCTACGACGGCCCCGCGCAGTACGTATTCCCCGGGCGGCACCCTGGCCGGCATCCGGAAGTCGCCGCGGCTGTTGGTCACCGCCTCGAGGCGCAGGCCGCCGCGCTTGCCGTTGGCGGCGGCCCGCATCAACACGACCTTGATCTGCCCGGCCGGCTGTCCGGCGTAGGTGGCGCGGCCGACGATCTCGGCACCCCGCTGCAGGCGGATCGGTGGCACCGTTCGTTCCTCGCCGGCCGCGACGGCGATGCCGCGCACGAGGTCGCGGCAAGCGTCGGGGTGGTCGACCTGCAGCTGGTAGTCGCCGGCCGCCAGCGGCGTCAGCACGAACTCGCCGAAGCCATCGGTGCGTGCGCTCGTCCGCGTGATGCGCTCGGGCAGGTTGTCGCCGAGCACGGCCTGCAGCGGGCTGTCCGGATCGACGCCGTCGCGTTCGGTCGCCACCGTGGCACCGACCAGCGGTCTGCCGTCCTCGGCGAGCACGCGCCCGCGCAGCATCGCCCCCGGCGACATGGTGACGTCGACCTCGTGCCAGCGCGGCGGCGGTGGTCGCGTCGGGTCGCGGCGATGGTCGATCTCGCGCGAGAACGTCTTCGCCAGGCCGTCGGTGGTGACCTCGACCACGAACACGCCGGCCGGCACGTC